>JBNAKO010000152.1:0-3603 GCA_049706495.1 Methanosarcina sp.
GAAAAACTCTATCAGTCAGAAGATATGGTAAGTGTGGATTTTGCAGATTATATAAGAAACCTGACCGATTACCTCCTGAAATCATATTCTCTTGGAAATAAAAAAATAAAACTAAAACTCAACGTGGAGAAGGTCTTCCTTGGGATGGATACGGCTGTTCCCCTAGGAATTATAATTAATGAACTTGTCTCAAATTCTCTGAAGCATGCTTTTTTGGAAGGTAAGGATGGTGAAGTCAGTATTTGCCTTAAAAGAGAAGAAAATGAAAAGCAAATTCAAGACATTGATTCATATAAGCAGAAAACCAAGAATCCTGGAGAGTGGTTTTTTCTTATTGTCGAAGACAATGGTGCGGGTTTTCCCAAAGAAATGAATTTCAGAGAAACCGATTCTCTTGGTCTGCAACTTGTAGTTAATCTTGTTGAACAGATAGAAGGCAGTATAAAACTTGATACAGCCATTGGGACTAAGTTCATAATAAGGTTTAAAGAACTAAAGAGTAAATCCAAAAATTAAGATCAAGTAAAAAATACCTAATTAAAGTGAATATTATGCTAGATTAATCTGTACCTGATCTGCAGGATAATCTGCATAGGGAAATTCAGGATGCATGAAGTAGAAAAAGGAAAAGTAAAATTCGAATATATGTATACTCCGGGAAATATTGAGTAATATTGGCAGATTACCAAAAAACATAGAAAAATAATCAGAGGTCTTGAAATTTTACATTCTTAAAAAGCTGGCCAAAATATACCTGCGAGCTATGATTTTCCCACCTATCATAGCTCAAAGGTATACTTTAATTCTTTGCAGGGTTCAGAGCAGATAAATTTTGTGCATCAAACCAGAGGTCTATCTTAAGAGGTCTTTTCAGAATTTTTGAGTTCATTTCAATAAAGAGCCAGACTCACAAAAATCTCTGAATTTACTTTGCAGAGGACGCATTAATTTCCTTTTAATAGTGCTCTCTTTTAGTACGCTGGTTTTAATTGTATTCTTATCCGTTTTTACATCGTCTGGTACTATTATTGCCTGTTTTTGTGCCATTTTATTCGTTTTTAATAATGCAGTTTCAATTTTTTTGGTGCCATTTTTATTTCTAAGATCTGTTTTTAGCCGCTTAGAATATTTTATTTATTCTGAGGGGCAATCTGCCTTTAATATATTTTGCAGGTATCTGTTTATTGTTTTGATAATATATAGCCCAATCCACATAGTGCTTCCAAACTTTTGAGGAAAAGAAAGAATAAGATGCGAATTCCAGGGAAAAAGGATTTTTTGTTCTTTTTAAATTTTTCAACTGCATTAAAACAAAGGCTTATAATTTATTACAGGATCTAAAATTTCAGTTTTTTACAGTTTAAGATTTAAACATATTTTGCTATTTAACATAATCTTTTAATAAAAGGGGTCCTTATAATATAAGACATAAATGAGTTCATCTTTATGCGACACTATATGGCTTTCTGAAAAAAGAAAAAACCTGCTTCTTTTGCTTATGGAAGGGCCCAGGGATATCGAGCAAATTAAAACTTCTTTAAATGTGACCTCGAAAGCAATGATGCCCCAGATTAAAATACTTAAGAAACAGGGCCTGATTCTTCAAAAAGGAAACAATTACGTTCTTTCCGAAATCGGAAAACTTGTTGTAGGCAATATGCTTCCTCTTCTAAATACCCTGGAAGTAATTGAAGAAAACAAGGAATACTGGGCAAGCAGAGACACTACTGTTATATCTGAAGATCTTTTTATGCGGCTTGGAGAGCTTGGAGAATGCAGGGTAATCGAGCCGGACTTAAATCACCTTTTTGATTTGCCCAGAGAATTTACTGAAAATTTGCTTAAATCCCGAAAAATAATGAGCTCAATTTCTTACTATCATCCGCTTTACTCTTCACTTTATTCCAGACTTGCAGAAAGCGAGGCTGAGATGGAAATTATACTTACCAGGCCTGTATTTGAGAGGTTGAAGGAAGAATGCAAAACTGAACTTGAAAGCCTGCTAAAATCTGAAAATACTGTTGTTGAGGTCTGTGAAGAAAATTTGCATCTGCCTACAATAGCTGTTACTGAAAAATTCATGTATCTCTGCCTTTTTGATAAACATGGGAAATATGACCATAGAAAAGTTATGAGCTTTGATCTAAGTGCTCTTAACTGGGGTAGAGAACTTTTTACCTGTTATAAAAAACATACCGTAAAAGTAACTGAGATATAAAACCCGCAGAGTCTGCAGGATTTGTCCTGGTAGTAATATGTCCTTAAACCCTATCTACGGTTAAGTAACTGGCTGGAGCCTGGCCCCATGAGCTTTAAAAATTTCCCCCTGAAATCAAAGCTGGTTATCTACATAGTAGTCGGGATCTTTTTTGTTCTGGCGGCTTCCACGGCTATAATTATTAATACGGTAACTTCTCAGGAAGAAGAACTGGCTTACCAGAAATCAATTGAAATGGCAAGCAGCTATGCAAATCAGTTTGATGCAGATATGAAAGCTAACAGGGCTGTTGCAAAAACTCTTGCTGTCACAATGGAAAATTATGATGCTTCAAACAGGGACGAAATTATTGGTGTTATTGAAAATATCCTTCAAAACAATCCCAATTTAATCGGAGTATATGTAGGATATGAGCCTGATGCTTTTGACGGGAAGGATTCTGAATATATAAATAGGCCTGCACATGACGCTACTGGCAGATTTGTTCCTTATTGTAATAGAATTGAAGGAAGCCTCGAAGTTTCGCCTCTTATGAGATATAATTCTTCAGACTATTATCAATTGCCAAAGGCAAAAGGAAAAGATGTTTTAACCGAGCCCTATTTCTATGAAGGGATTTTCATGGTAAGCCATGTGTCTCCTATTTTTCGAGACGGAAATTTTATCGGAATAGGGGGAGTGGATGTTCCTCTCGCGTATGTTGATGACACAGTAAGCGAAGTCAGGGCTTTTGATACCGGATATGCTTTTATGGTAAGTAATTCTGGGATCTTACTTTCCCATCCTGCCCGAAAAGACTGGATAGGAAAAAGAAGTCTTTATGATTTTAATTCCAGAGAGATTACGCATGCTGCAAATGACATAAGGCAGGGCAAAGGCGGAAATATTGAGGTTAAAGACTCCACTACAGGCAAAACCGTAGTAATGTTCTATGAGCCAGTAAGAACCGGAAACTCGGCTTTTGTGCTTGTCATTCCAAAAGAAGAAATGCTTGCTGGAGTTATTGACCTTCGAAACAAGCTTCTTATTATTTCTGCAATTTCAATCTTCTTTATGGCAGGGCTTGCTTACATGATTGCGCGCTCAATTACAAAGCCCATAGATGAAATTGTCAAAGACTTTAAAAGTATTGCCCAGGATGCAGTCAATGGAAAACTCGATGTAAGGGCAGATACCGATGTCGAAGTAGATTTTAAAGAAATCCCAATAGGCTTAAACGAAATTCTTAAAGCTGTTATTATTCCTATCCGTGAAACCATAAGAGTCACCAATGCCCTTGCAGAAGGCAAATTAAAAGAGCGTGTTGCTGTAGATGTCCAGGGCGAATTCAAGGAACTCGGAGATACCCTTGACAATTTCTCAGAAACCTTAAACCTGATTATTGA
>JBNAKO010000153.1:0-16521 GCA_049706495.1 Methanosarcina sp.
CTTTCGAGTTTACTGTATTTCTGGAATTTTTTATGGATATTTGAAATAGACATTGGAGGAGTCATGTTTTTTGGAGGAACTCCTGCCATAAGACATCCATCCGCTAAAGCTTTAATAAATTCTCCCACTTCTTCGGGAGAATCAAAACCTGCAACTACGCCGGTAGAACGAACAACAAAGTTAAGGTCAGTTGAAATATCCAGATTGGCCTGTTTCATGGATTCGGTAAGAGTACTTCGCACAAGTTCTGCAACAGCTTCCCGGGTGAGTTCAACGCCAGTAAGCGTTTTTCCAAAAACCGCCTCTCCAGGTTTAGGAGGACGGACATCTCGTGTCATCCGAACAACTTTATTTATAATATGAGTCCGGCCAGTATCCATGTTAGTGGCTGTGAGAATGCACTTGGTTGTGGTATTTCCAACTTCAACAGAGGCAACTATAAAAAAAGGTTTAGACTTAAGATCAAGCAAACGAACCTGAGGAGATTCTGTAATTCTGGGTTTCAGAGCCATTTTTATTCCTTCGTAAAGAGCTAGATGTAAATATAGTAAAGTAAATTATTTTAAAGTATTATTATTTTCAAAATAATCTGAAGTATTCTAGATTTCTTTGAAACCTGTTTTGGAAATTCCAGGTTATTTTGGGGAACAAATTATTATAAGGAGCCATGTGATTCCGAATTTTTCTCTAGAAAGAGGTTGTATATTTTACAGAAAGATTGAATTCAATAGTTTTTTAGAAGCTTAAAGAAAGTCAAAGAAATATTCGCTAAAGTCTATAATAACCTTTGCTAAAAAGAGTTTAGGATAGTTTTGGGGAGTTTGTTAGAGATTTATCAATATAATTATAAGAATTATAAGAGCGTAAATTATAAAAGATATTAATATAAAAATGAATATAGTACGCATATAATAAGATAAAATATTACCTTAAAGGTAAACCCTTAATGAATCCAGATTTTTCATAAATGCACAAGACAAAATCTGTCTTTTTGAGCTTATATTCATATAAATCTGCCTTGGAGACTTATGCCGCTAGATCCTATTTGTAAAAAAATTGTATCAGAAAATTCTGAAAGTATTTCCGAGTACGGAGGGAAAAAATATCATTTCTGCAGTCCCGAATGCAAACAAAAATTCGATGCTCTGGAAAAAAGCGTAATTCGGCTTAAAAGAAATCTCAGTGAAAAAGAAAGGATTTCTTTTGGGAAATTAAAAAAAGATATTATAAAACCGGGTATCTGCACCCTCTGTGGAGCCTGTGCAGCTAGTTGTGAACATATAACTATAGAAAATAATGTTCCAAAGCTTGTAGGTCCCTGCAAAGCCTGCGGAGTCTGCTACTATCAGTGCCCGAGAACAATAACGACTGAAGAAGGCCTGATAGGAACCTTCAGATTTGCTTACGCAGCACAATCTGCGATTCCTGAAATAAAAGGGCAGGACGGAGGAGTTGTAACTTCCCTTCTCCTTTATGCCCTGGATGAAGGCCTGATTGACTCTGCTGTGGTTACCACACGCTCTAAAGAAGAACCCTGGAAACCAATCCCAATAGTTGCAAGAAAAAGAGAAGAAGTTCTCGAAAGTAGCGGCAGTATATATTCCCATTCCATGACGCTTGAAGCCCTTATGAGCGCAATAAAACAGGGGATGACCAGCATAGCTTTCGTGGGCACAAGCTGTAATATCGATGCTGTCACCAAAATGCAAAAAAGCTCATATGGCTTCTTACACCTCTTCATGCGAGCAAAAGTGCTCAAACTCGGCCTCTTTTGTATGGACACCTTCTCTTATGAAGGAATCAAATCAGTGCTGGAAAGTTATGGTATCACCCTCGATAGTGTAGATGCCATGAAAATCCGCAAAGGAAAATTCGAAGTCACTCTAAAGGACGGAAAAGAACAAATCTTCGAACTTAGCGAATTTGACGAACACCGAAGTTCTTCATGCCGCTTTTGCACAGACCTGACCGCCGAAAACTCAGATATCTCTTTTGGAGGAATTGGCAGTCCTAAAGGCTGGACCACAGTCCTTACCCGTTCAGCCATAGGCTATGAGATCTTTAACGAAGCTGTAGATAACGGCTACATAGAAGCTCGGCAGCTCACAGACGACGAACTCGAAAAAGTCCTTAACCTCGCCAAAATGAAAAAAATCCAGATGTACGACCTCCGCAGAAGAGAAAAAACATAAACTTTCCCGACAAAAGATTTTCGAACAAAAAATTCTTTCCGCAGTTTTTATTAATATCATACCATACTGATTGAAGAAAAGAAATTTGTAATTATAAAAGAAGCCTGCTGAACTAACAAAGTAAACAAAATATTAAACCCTCTTGAGCGAGCATAACGAGCGAAACAAAAAGTCCTCTTGAGTGAGCGAACGAAAAGAATATGACTTTAAATAAACCTGTAGTCTGCTTGAGCAGAGCGAAACAGACCCCGTGCTCCCGAAGCGGAACTCGGGTGCGACTTCATTCCAGTTCGAATCTGGACCTTGGCTCTTTTTAAAATTTCTTTTCTTCTTTTCTAAAATTTTATAATGAGGGATTCTATATTCGTTGTTTTAAATCTTTTTTAGAATTTGACTCGATGGGGTCTTAGTTTTATATTAGAAAAAAACTAATTCCGGAGCATGGACATTGACGATCTAATGAACAGGCTTTTTGAATTATATCCTGAAGGCTATCCAGACAATTTTCGTGAGCCTTTTTTCACTCTAATTTCCACTGTAATGTCCCATAGAACCAGAGACGATGTAACTTATCCTGCAGCAAGAAAGCTTTTTGAGAAATTTTCAATCCCTGAGGAAATGGTAAAAGCCAATGTTGAAGATATTGAGACCCTCATAAAAGGAGTTGGCTTTTATAGGGTTAAAGCAGGGAGAATAAAAGAAATCTCCAGAATTCTTCTTGAAAAATACAATGGTAAAGTGCCTGAAGATATAGAATCTTTACTTGAACTGCCTGGCGTAGGCAGGAAAACAGCTAATTGTGTACTTTCCTATGCTTTCTTTAAAGATGCTCTTGCAGTAGACACTCATGTCCATAGAATTTCTAACAGGCTGGGTCTGGTACAAACTAAAAGTCCTGAAGAAACTGAAATTGAGTTGAAAAAGGTTTTTCCACAGAAATACTGGAAATATGTAAATCATTTGTTAGTCAAATTTGGGCAAAATATTTGCAGACCTATTTCCCCTAAATGTGAAATTTGCATACTCAATGATATTTGCCCAAAAATCTCTGTTTTAAAAAATGTTAAGATATCTAAATCAAAATAATCTCAGTCACAATAAGCTAAGTTAAGAGACCCAAAGTTATAAGGATTCTATATATAATCGAAAAGAAAGCTGGCAATAAGCTGAGGTTTGATTAATTAAAATTAAAAATTATCATCTTGAAAATTAGTAATCTGAAATAAATTCGATAATATTCAAACCTAAGAAATCTAAAAAATTATAAGCTCGGCTCAAAGTTAAAAATGATTGAGAATATCTCAAGAAAAACTTTCCAGGCTATACGAGATTATTTATATCAAGCTGGCATTTAGCAGGCAAAAGGGTTATGCTCATCCTTAATTGAGTAATACATAAATTTCATACCTTGTGTTTTATTTACACAGTATTAATCCTCAAATAGTTAGTCACTGATATTCAAACATTAAATTTATCACTTTTATGAGGTCAAGTATGTTTCAGATAGGAGAAGCATTAATGGGGCAAGGCGCAGAACTTGCTCATGTCGATTTGATGATAGGAGACAAAGGAGGTCCTGTAGGCCAGGCTTTTGCAAACGGCCTTACTCAGCTTTCAGCAGGACACACTCCAGTCCTGTCCGTTATCAGGCCAAACCTGCCACCTAAACCTTCAACTCTTATTATCCCGAAGGTTACAGTAAAGAACATGGAACAGGCATCAAAAATTTTCGGGCCTGCTCAGTCGGCTGTTGCAAAAGCAGTTGCAGACTCAGTTGAAGAAGGCGTAATCTCAAAGTCCCAGGTTGAAGACCTTGTTATTGTTGCCAGTGTCTTCATTCATCCTGATGCCCAGGATTACAACAAAATTTATCGGTACAACTATGGGGCCACAAAACTTGCAATAAAGCGCGCCCTTGAAGGTTTCCCTGACATTGATACTGTGCTTGAAGAAAGCAATAAATCCACTCACGCTATTATGGGCTTTAAGGTTACAAGGCTCTGGGACCCACCATATCTCCAGATCGCATTTGACAACCCGAATCTGGAATTCGTATTATCCGCAATTTCCCAGATACCTAACAGTGACCATGTTATTATAGAAGCAGGGACTCCTCTAATCAAACGCTATGGTGTGGATGTAATTTCAAAGATAAGGCAGGTCAGGCCTGATGCTTTTATTGTAGCTGACTTAAAGACCCTGGACACAGGAAATCTTGAAGCAAGAATGGTTGCAGATGCTGCAGGCGATGCTATTGTAGTTTCTGCGCTTGCCCCCATCAGCACTATTGACAAGCTAATCGAAGAAGCTCATAAAACAGGCATTTATGCGGTTATGGACACTCTTAACCAGCATGACCCAATCTCAGTTTTAAAGCAGCTTAAAGTCATGCCTGATGTAATCGAGCTTCACCGTGGAATCGATATTGAAGGAACCGAACATGCCTGGGGCAATATTGCTGAGATCAAAAAAGTTGCTCCAAAAGCATTGATTGCTGTTGCAGGTGGAGTCCGTCTTGACAAAGTACCTGTGGCTCTGGGCCAGGGTGCTGATATCCTTGTTGTAGGGCGCGCCATTACCAATGCAAAAGATATCAGGGATGTTGCCGAGCAGTTCATTAACAGCCTTAACAAACCTGAAATTGACCAGTTCAGAGTTATGACAGACTTCTGAGCAGGTAATTCTACAGATATTTACAGATAAATTTCCAGTAAAAATCTATATTAGATTAAATGTCTGTATTAGGAAAGAGTGATTCTTAAAAAGGCATTGAATCACATCCTTTCTCATTCATTTTCTTTTTATTTTTCAGGAGGGGATTTTCTGGGTTCACCATTTATTTTACTTAATTACAAGACCTACATAGAAGGTACAGGTAAAGAAGCAGTAGAAATTGCAAAAGCCTGCGAAACCGTGTCTGAAGAATCAGGCATAGAGATTGCAGTTGCTCCCCAGCTTCCGGATATTTACAGGGTAGCTTCTGAAGTAGAAATCCCTGTTTTTTCTCAGCATCTGGATGGAATAGGAGCAGGAAGTTTTACAGGTCATATTTTCGGAAAATGTATAAAAGAAGCAGGAGCTGTAGGAACTCTTATTAATCACTCTGAAAGGCGCTTGACCCTTGCAGAAATAGAAGCTTCTTTAAAAGCAGCAAGAGAATACGGACTCAGAGCAGTTATCTGTACTAACAATGTACCCACAACTGCAGCAGCAGCAGCCCTTTCTCCTGATTATGTTGCAATTGAACCGCCAGAACTGATAGGCAGTGGAATCCCAGTCTCAAAAGCTGACCCTGAAGTAGTGAGTGGTTCGGTTGAAGCAGCCGCAAAAATTAATCCCGGAGTAAAAGTGCTTTGCGGCGCAGGCATCTCAAAAGGAGAAGATTTAAAGGCAGCTCTTGACCTGGGCTCAGAAGGGGTACTCCTAGCTTCCGGGATCGTTAAATCTAAAGATCCTAAAGCTGCATTAGAAGACCTTATTAGCCTGGTTTGAATTCCTTTCTGAAATCTTCCATAGATTTTACCGGCAATATAGAAGAATAAAACAATTCCTCTGAAAATAAAAATCATCTTTGGAAATATCCCAAAAGGATATACGCATAAAGGGATAAACTCACAAAAGAAATAATATTAAAAGTGAATGCGGCCAAAAACCGCATCAGCACTTTTCCTGGTTTATTATTTTATAACTTTTTTATATTATAATTTTTAACCTGTGACTCATTATCCTGTAAATTTTTTATTTCTCACTTTTAAACTGTATATAATTTTTTAATCCTTTTAGTTTTATAGCTTGTATAAACAGCTTCATTACCATTTTTTTTATTGATATGCTGAAACAAGAGATTTAACAGCCTTCTGGTCTCCTATTTCAATAAGGAGCAAAGCAGTTTCATCCTTAATCCTTTTGTTTTCAGTTTTCAGATTTTCAATCAAAGGATCAACTGCAGCCATTCCCATATCTTTAAGGCCTTCCTTAGCAGTAGTTCCTAATTCTCTGTCTCCTATTTTTTCTACGAAATACTGTGCAGCTTCCTGATCTCCGGTTTTGCCAAGAGCAAGAAATGCCTTATTTCTGAGGTTTTCCTGTATAGCTGTATCGTTAAGGGCTTTTTTTAGGGCCTCTATAGCCTGCGGATTTCCGATTTCCCCAAGAGCTGAAACTGCAGCCATCTTGACTTCAAGGGCTTCTTCTTTACTTGACATGATTTCTATTAAAGTTTCAGTCGCTTCTGTGCTCCCGATTTCTCCCAGAGCAAGCACGACACTTTTTCTGATATCCGGAATTGCATTGATGCTGTTCTTTGTTTTTCCATCTACTGTTTTTCCGCTCTCCAGTGTTTCTAACATTGGCTGTATTGCCGTGTTTTCTTTCATTTTTCCAAGTGCCAGGGCTGCATTACTTCTTATTCCGGCTTTATTGTCCCTTAATCTATCAATAAGGTAAGGTACGGATTCCTGTGATCCTATTTTCCCAAGCGCAATTGCACAATTACTCCTGATCTGTTCGTTATCACTGTCCTTTATTTGTTTTAGAAGTATTGGTAATGCCCCTTCATCTTCAATTTCTCCAAGAGCAATAGCCGCACTACTTTGCACAATAGGATAGTCCCTTGTTAAGATCCTAGATATAGGTTCGACTGCAGCTACTTCTTTTTTTCCGCCAAGCGCCATCATAGCCGCAATTCTTATATTTGCATCTTCACTTTTAAGAGCTTTAATAAGTTTTTCAGTTTCGTCTCCTGGCTCATCAGGTCCAAAGTCTGAGAGAGCAATAGAAGTATAAGTAGCATAAACAGTTGAATTCTGTTCTTCAGATTTTAAGGCCTCTTCAAGAATATCGGTCCGTTCTTTATATTCAATATTGAGAGAATCGGCCAGACGTTTTCTTGCAGCCTGGTCTTTTGCTTTCAAAGCCTGCAGAAGATCTTCTGAGATATCGCCTTCTGTTTCTTCCTCTATGTTTTGATTTAAACCGGTTTTCCCAAGACTTTTCGAAAGGGTTTCTTCTGCCCTTTTATCGCCGGTCTCGACAAGTGCAAGAAGCAGGTAATTATTTGCTTCTGCTGAAGAGTTTTCTTCAAGCTCTTCAATAAGAGAATCAGCCGCAGGCTCCCCTATTTGCCCAAGTCTTGTTGCAGCAGCTAATCTGGTTTCGTGATTTCCGTTCTTAAGTTCATTTATAAGTTCACTTACTGAATTCTCCCGTGAAATTGAGGTTACAGAAGCCGCAACTGAAGCGTTAACCTCTGTTAGATTAGGTGTAATATTCCCACCGCTTTCCCCACTCCTATCACTACTAAAAAAAATTGAAAAAAACATGGAAAGAGTGATAAGAGCAAACAAAAGATAAACTTTCCATTTAACGTTGGACATTAATATTTTATTTTTTTTGATTGCTTATATTACTTTCTGTATTTATTAGTGCAGAAAGAAAAAATATATCTTCTTTTTATTCTTACTTTTTCCAGGCTTTTTGTTCTGCTACTGTTTTTCAGGATAAAATATACTAACCTTCTGTCTGATTCGTTTTATTCTTCTTTTTTCTATTTCTTAGAGTTTTTACACTAAATTTTTCTTTCTCAATTGACATCCAAGTCCGGAAAGTAAGGATATAACCTCAGATTCAACAGAATCGGCGTTACAATCTCCAAAAACAATTATTCTATAAGTTACTGCAAGCCTTTCTACAACTTTTCCTTCATTTTCTGTTTTCAATTCAGCCGAATCGGATGTCGTATAAATATCACTGATTTCGCAGGCTGCAAGGTTTTTATTGGAATTTATAGCTTGAAGAATAATTTCAGGGTTTGCTCCCTCTGGAATAAGGACTGAAACATCTCTTATTGAATGTTCCAGATTTTCTTTTCTCCATTCCCTGAACTCTGATTCGGAAAGAAGGCGAAGATTTTCGAGTTTAAGTTTTATGAATTTATTTTTTATTTGAGGCGAGGTGCCTTTTGAGATAAGTTTTGTAAGAATTATTTCATCCGGGCCCACTTTTTGCAGAATACCGACATGAATTTTTCCGGAATAAAAATGTGCGAAACCGCAAACTTTTCCAATTGAATTCAGAATGGTTTCATATTCTGATATTCTAAAATTGATCAATTTGTCTGATTTCCGCAGGGCGTGAGCAGTATCTCCGTATTTTTGAGCAGCAGCTTTCATTTTTCTTACAAAGCCTTCTTCATCATGGGTCTGTACAAGGCCTGAGAGTTCTTCACATTCCTTTATGAAAGCCTTATGAACCTCAAGAACTCCAGGATTTTCCATCTGAATAAGGGCATAGAGGTAAGGATTCTGGCCAAGGATCCTGCCTACAAAATCAAGCATTATGTCATAAACAGGGCTTACGAATTTCCTGGACTTTTTTACATCAAAATCCAGCCTGTCTATAGTTGTCCCTATACCGATGTAAGCAAAGTGCGTTAGCCCCTGCACAACTGAAACAAGCCTGTCATGTTCTTCTGCAGTTGTTATTTCTACATGGGCTCCACTTTCTTCAAAAAGCTCTTTTATCAGAGTAAACCATTTTTCCGAACTTCCTTTTACAGGTACTAGAATTACAGTTTGCCCTCTTAAAGTCCGAATACTCGGGCCAAACATAGGATGTGTGCCTAAAATTTCCACGTCACGAGGAGCAAATTTTTTCATTGCTTCGATCGGTTTTGTTTTGATAGAGGTAAAGTCCATAAGAAGGCTCCCTGGTTTCATTTTCGGAGCAACTTCTCTTATAGTTTCTTCAGTTACATTAATGGGCACAGAAACTATTACAATATCATTTTGTGGAATCTCGGTTTCAAGGTTAATAGCAAAAGGGACTTCTAATTTTTTAGCAATTTCAATTTTGCCGCCCTTTCCCCAGACTGTAACCTCATATTTTTTTTCTTTAAAAAAGCGGGTAAACCACTGCCCCATTTCCCCGGTTCCGCCAAGAATCAGAACTTTAATTTTTTCAGAATTTCCTTCTTTTTTATCTGTGTTTTTTTCTTTTTCTTTTTCTTTTTCCTTTTCCTCTCTCTTTTTTTGTCTACTATCCAGATTCTTGGTTATCTGAGTTTCCTGGATTTTCGGGTCAGTGCTCAAACCTGCAGAGCCTCCAGAACAGTTTTTTTCATGAGTTCTACTGGAGGTTCGACTCCTGTCCAGAGCTTGAAAGCTTCTGCTCCCTGGTACACAAGCATAGAAATCCCACTTACGGTTTTTGCACCCGCAGCCTTTGCTTCTCTTAAAAGCCTGGTCTCCAGGGGATTATAAACTATATCGAAAACAGTAAGTTTGGAGTGAAGGTCTTTAGCAGTTGCTATTGTATTACCTGTATCAGGATGCATTCCCAGGGTTGTTGTATTAATTAAAACATCGGTTTTTATAAGTAGACTTTTTAATTCTGAAAGCTCTGTACCCTTTATTTTTCCGGGAAAAGTTGCACTCGAAATATTCCTTGCAAGTTCAATTGCTTTCCCCTCTGTGCGATTTGCAATCACAATGTCAGCCCCATCGGATGCAAGCTGAAATGCAATTGCTCTTGCGGCTCCTCCTGCCCCTACAATAACTATTTTAGACCCCTTTATTTCCACTGCAGCCTCTAGAAGCGCTTTTTTTGCCCCTAAACCATCTGTATTGTACCCGAGAATTTCTCCGGATTTCCCAAAAACAACAGTATTTATGGCTCCTATCCTTTTTGCAAGTGGATCGAGCTTAATAGTTCCAATCGTGAGTGCCTTTTCTTTTAAAGGCACTGTAAGGTTAAGTCCTCCAAAACCCATAGCTTCAGCTCCCAGGATTGCTTTTTCCAGGTTTTCGGGCTGAACTCTAAAAGCATGATAAATACAGTCCATTCCAAGAGCTGAAAATGCTGCGTTGTGCATGGCTGGGGAAAGCGAATGGCTTATAGGATTTCCAAATACCCCAAAAACCTGTTTCATTCAAGGGCCTCCATGATTCTTTTAACTTCAGCTATTGAAATCTGGCCTGCAGCTGCTGGAATTGTATTTTCAATTGATGCATAGGTTAAAACTGAACCGTAAAAAGGAGCTATTACTCTTGTATGTTTTCCAAGCTTGCCCATTGAAATAGTGCATATAGGTTTACCAGCTTCTCGAAACTCTAAAGTCAACTCCAGTAAATCCAGTACATTTCTCATGGAATGAGGCATTACAGCCAGTTTAGCAATGTCTCCTCCTGCCCTAAATGCTTCTTCAAGAGTTGCTTTCATTTCCTGAAAAGGAGGAGTGTTTAAAAAATCGTGAAAGGAAACTATTACCGTTTTCCCATGCGTTTTTGCTTCTTTTATCAATTTGTCCCTTTCTTCTTTAGCTGCAGAAAGTTCGATATCAACTGCATCAGGCCCATCTTTAAGAAAAAGGAGACTTCTAAGAAGCTCCAGTCTTTCTGCTTCTCTTCCTTCCCACTTTCCTCCTTCAAGAGAAGAACGGTTTGTTATAATTACCGGAAGTCCCGTTTCGGATTTTATTTGTTGAATTAATGATCTGGCTATTTCTTGGCTTTTAATTCCCAGTAAATCCAGCCGAATTTCCAGAATATAGGCCCCTATTCCAGCAGCTTTTTTTGAAGCTTGAAGGGGATTTTCAAGAATTACTCCAACAATTCCAGCTTTTTTTTCAAGGTCAAATGGGCCAATATAAACCATTTTCACTCCTATTTTTTTCAGCAACCTTATTTATTTTAGCTAATACTGTTTATTTTGAAAAACTAGTTATCTTTTAACAACAGACTACTTCTCTACATATCTATACGTTTATTGAATACTAATTACTGTATCCTCTACGGATCTTTCAAGCAATTTTTTAAAGAAATCTTTTATCTGCTTTCAGGGTCATTTCTCTATAATTGTTTCCTCGATTTTCTTACCGAAATGCCTGGCTCCATCTTCCAGGCGCACCAGAACCTCATCCCCTTTTTTGAGTTTAGCAACTGAAATTGGGGTTCCGTCTTTTCCTACAAGTTTGATTGTCTCCGCATTCTGGAGAATTGCACTTACGGTTTTATCTCCGACTTTTGCTTCAATAAGCATGAGGGGACGGCTTTCTATCTTGACCCTGCCTACAATGCCTTCTCGCTGCTTTCCTTTTGAATCGACAATAGTTACTTCATCTCCTGTCTGGAGTTCTGAAAGATAGCGAGTTTTATCCCCTATTTTTATATAAGAGTGAACTGCACCTGCATTTACTCTGAAAGGGCGGGCTGCCACATACGGGCTTTCATCAGATTCGGAATTTACAAGAAACATCCCGCTTGCCTGAGAACCTATAAGCATGCCTTCTCCTCTCTGCATAAGGTTGCATGTGTCTACACAGACTCTGTCTCCCATGCCTAATGTTTCTACGCGGGTTACAACTGCAGATTCAAGGTCTGTACTTTCGCTTTCAAGCTCTCTTGCGGCTTTAATTGTATCTTTTATCTCCTGGGGGTCTCCACTGTCAAGCAGGACTCCATCAGCACCTGTTTCAAGGGTCTGGAAGGCGATCCTTGCTTCTTCGGCACTTTTCACTCCAAAAATGATCTTAACATTATAACTCTGAAGTTCAGCGATCAGGTTTTCAAGGGGAATAACTTTCCAGTCAGTGCCCGTTATAAGCAGATAATCACAAATTTTCCCCATTTCGGCTGCGAAATGCTCATAGCGCTTATCCCTTATTATTACATACCCGGCTACCTGGACTCCTTTATCCATCAGCAGAGTTGCTGCGTTGAGATCAAGAGAACCTGGAATCTCAAGGGGTAGAGGTTTTGTGCCGTCACCTTCTCCTCTTTTTCCTACAACCACAATGTCAGCTCTGGATTTGTTATCGCGAGCAAACGCCGCTACAGCAATATTTCCCAGTTCTCGAACCTTTTCAACATCTCCTGCATTCACAAGCACGCAGTCTGCTCCCGATTCAAGGCCTGTTTTTATCCTTTCTTTCTGTTCTTCCCAGCCGCCTTCATCAGCTTTTATCCAGACATTTTTCTTTTTCAAACGCTTCAACCTCAGTTTTTTCTGTTTTTATTCCGGTCATCTCTTTTTACTTTATCTTATTTTTGGGTTCTGATTTTTTTCTTTTTTTACTTTTACTTTTTTTTCTCTCAATTTTTCTCTTAATGTTCTGATAATTCCCTTAACTTATGTTTCAATCTAAAATACGAAATTCGCTTAATTTCACTTTAACTTTTAAGTTCATTTTAGCTGTTCCAGAGCTTCTTCTACGGATTTCCTGTGATGTATGATTTCGCAAATCGCTCTTGTAAGCCTGACCGGATCTTTGTGCTGGAAAACATTTCTTCCTATTGCAGCCCCTCTTGCTCCTGCTTCCATTGCGCCATCAATCATTTGAAGAAGCTCCTGGTCTGTTGAGGCTTTAGGCCCCCCTGCAATAACCACAGGCACAGGACACCCTTTGACCACGTCTCTGAAACTGTCAGGGTCCCCTGTATATACGGTTTTTACGACATCGGCGCCAAGCTCTGCCCCTATTCTTGCAGCATGTGCTACATTTACAGGATCATGCGGGTTGGTTATTTTCTTTCCTCTTGGGTACATCATTGTAAGAAGAGGCATACCCCATTCTGTACAATCTCTGGAGATTTTCCCAAGCTGTTCAAGCTGGTCTGCTTCTGTCTGGGACCCTACGTTGATATGCATAGAAACGGCATCAGCACCCATTTTTATTACTTCTTCTACACTACAGACCTGTACTTTAGCATTGGGGTCAGGGCTCAGTACAGAAGAAGCGCTTATATGCACAATAAGCCCGATATCATGCCCGTATCCCCTATGTCCGTATTTAACCATACCCTTTTGCATCAGGACAGCGTTTGCTCCTCCTTCAGCTACCCTATTAACCGTATCAGTAATATTGATCAGGCCGTCAATAGGGCCGTCGGAAATCCCATGGTCCATTGGAATTATGACTATGTTCCTGCTTTCTCGATTCATCAGCCTTTCTATTCTAATTTTTTTGCCTATCTCTGACATTATATTCCCCTGGTTTTATTTCTTTTTTTATTTTTTTCTTATTTGAATTCATCATTGTATAGAGATTTATAAAAATATTATGAACTTTAATTGTTTTTGATTTTTCTACTTTTGGAATCTCTCAAATCCTACGTAGAATCACTATGATAGTATGTGCCATACTAGCACGGTACACGTATATAAAATTATCTCAGAATCTTTTGATTTCAGAAATAATACATTTACAACCTTTTCTTGTTAATATTATTGGGTTGAACCTTTTTGTGCGTTAATGCCTCTTAAAATACAAAAAAGTATAAGCTATTTAACTTATTTTTTGTTATTATCATGTGTATTATTTGAAATAGATTAACAAACTCATTGACGTTTTTTAAGGCAAAGTCTCTTTTGAAGGCATCAGCTTGCGAAAAAGTTATCATAATTGAGTTCAGGATAATCCAAGGATTAAAATAGAATAAGATCGGCTAATAGGTAGATTCAGAATTGGTACATTAAGATATAACAAAAATTAGATTAAGTTAGATTAGATTTATAACATTAAATTTAACGAATTCACATAATTTACATAGTTATTCCGAGAATTAAAATTAGTTTTATAATAATATTAAGTTGATAATATTAGATTCATAATAATATTGATTCGTAAAACAGGAATTGGAAGAGTTATGAGAGAACTGAAAATCCTTGTTGTTAACAACTACGGACAATTCTGTCATCTTATTCACCGGGCTGTCCGGGATCTTGACATGGATTCAAAAATTATTCCCAATACGACGCCTATCGAAGATATCCTTGCAGAAGAGCCTGACGGGCTAATTCTCAGCGGCGGACCGGAAATGGAAAGAGCGGGTTTATGCTTTGATTATGTCCGGGAAATTGATCTGCCTATTCTTGGGATTTGTCTTGGGCATCAGGCAATTGCTCTTGCATATGGAGGCCATGTTCATGCAGGAGATAAAGGCGGGTATGCAGAAATTGAAATAGAAGTGCTCGAAGAAGATGATATTCTCAAAGGGCTTGGGCCCAAGACCACGGTTTGGGCTTCGCATGCCGATGAAGTTGCCATTATGCCTAAAGGCTTTATCCATCTTGCAAAGTCCGAAATCTGCAAAATTGAGGCCATGCGCCACCCTACAAAACCAATATACGGTGTGCAGTGGCATCCTGAGGTTTCTCATACCGAAAAGGGAGAAGAACTGCTTATGAACTTCTTCGAAGTCTGTGATAAATATTGATTGAACTAAATTACGATAATTGATCAAATTAAGAACATTAAATATTTGGCCTGTCCTGAATCTTATGAAATAGATAATTACGGAGATAGATAATAATAGAAATAAAATTATTAATTGAGCAGATCCCAAAACTCTAAACTATTTCTCCAAATATTGCATTTCAGATTATCATTTGAGCTTTTGATTACGGAATTAAATTTGAAAAATCAGAAGTTATCAGGGAAAAAAGGGTTTTGGGGTAGCCTCATGAAATAAAATTTCCGGGATAGTTACATCCCGAGTTTTTTCTTCATCATTTTTTGAATATTGAATTTTCCGCCTCTAAACCCTTTAAGGGCAGTTTGCATCGTTTTATGGTATTTCAAGAGTTCCCTTACTTCTTCAGGGCTGCAGCCTGATCCTTTTGAGATTCTTTTTATCCTGGAGCCTCCAATGACCTTCGGATCTTCCATTTCTTCTTCTGTCATGGAGTCCATGATGATCTTGTAATGCTTCATTTTGTCACTTGTAGCCTCAAACATGTCGTCTGAGAGTTTTACGCCTCCAAGCCCTCCCATTCCCATAGGGAGCATAGACATTATCTGCTTAAGTGGCCCCATTTTATTCATGGCTTCAAGCTGCTTGTACATGTCTTTAAGGGTAAAGCGGCCCTGCATCAGAGCATCTACATTAACATCTTCTTCACTCAAGGTTTCCTGGGCTTTTTCCATCAGGCTTTTTAAGTCACCCATGCCAAGAAGCCTTGAAATAAACCTGTCAGCCTCAAACTTTTCAAAGTCATCCGGAGTCTCTCCAACCCCTATAAAAGCTATAGGTGCTTTAGTTTCAGAGACCGCAGAAAGGGCTCCACCACCTTTAGCTGTACCATCAAGCTTTGTAATAATAACGCCTGTAATGCCTACTGAGTCATTAAAAGCATGAGCTTGCTGGCTAGCCAGCTGGCCTATACCGGCGTCAAGCACCATGAACCTGTGGTCTGGCTTTGCAATGGCATTGATTCTTTCCATTTCATCAATAAGGTCGGCTTCAAGTGCATGCCTGCCTGCAGTATCTACAATTCTTATATCAAATTTTTCAAGAGCTTTGAGCCCGTTTCTGGTAATCTCGACAGCATCCTTATTTCCTTCCTCTCCATAAAAAGCGACATTGAGTTTTTCAGAAAGGGTTTTAAGCTGATGATAAGCCCCCGGACGGAACGTGTCCGCTGCAATAACCCCTGCTTTAAGCCCTTTTCTCTGGAAATATCGGGCAAGTTTTGCAGTACTTGTGGTTTTTCCACTTCCCTGGAGCCCAACCATCATAATTATCTGCGGCTTGAGCTGGATCTCGGCCCCTTTCCCGATAATATTCATTAATTCCTGGTAGACAATGCGGATTACATGCTCTCTCGGGTTCATGCCTGCAGGAGGCTCTTCCTTCATTGCACGCTCTTTTATTTTCTGGGACATTCCCATAACAAGTTTTACATTTACATCGGCTTGAAGCAGAGCCCGCTGGATATCCTTTATAACTTCGTTGACCGTGCGCTCATCAATTCTCCCTGCGCCGATCAGCTTCTTGAGGGCCCCCTGTAAGGACTC
Organism: Methanosarcina sp.; assembly: GCA_049706495.1. Lineage (GTDB taxonomy): Archaea > Halobacteriota > Methanosarcinia > Methanosarcinales > Methanosarcinaceae > Methanosarcina. The sequence continues at coordinate 15,985 of JBNAKO010000153.1, forward strand.
TCCTAGTTTTTCCATAACCATATAATAATCGTCCTGCTCAGTTTTGAGAGTAATAATTTTGATAATAAATTGATAATAAATCTTTGACAGTAAAGTTTGGCAGTCAATTTTCGAAATTAATTCTGGTAATTGATTTTAATATTAAATGTTTGATGGCGGCTCTTCTATGTAAACCTTTTATAAGTTGTCTAATAGAGTCGTTTAGAAATCTTATATAAGCGATCTTTTAGTAGTCAATAATCTGGAACTAAATAAAAAGTTGGGTTTTATTTCTTAATTGCATAAGAAGGTAATCTTTATTTATTTTCTTGATAGGCTTAAAATTCTGAAGCTTAAAATAAGCATGTATTACATTCCATTCTAAATATAGATCACTAATTGGCTATAAAAAAGTTATCTGCTATGAATTATTAGCAAATTAAAAAACACATAAATTAACTTAAAAGAATTTAAGCCAAATCAAAGTTTTGCTATAGCGGGGGATGGATTCGAACCATCGGTCTACGGGTTATGAGCCCGTCGGGATCTCCTGGCTAC
>JBNAKO010000154.1:0-2815 GCA_049706495.1 Methanosarcina sp.
ACTCAAAATTATTGCTCTTAATCCTGTGTTCCAGATTATCAACTGTGCTCCTGATAACATAAGTAATTTTGAGAAATTAGAATTAATAGGTAAAAATGGGTTTTGGGATAGCCTCATTATAAAATTATCATAAATTTCAAAACAGCTTGGAATATCCACTCCTGAAGGACAGGGCTGGTAATACCTGCAACCTTTACATCCCGTTTTCATAAGTTGCCTGTACTATTACTCGACTCTATTCACAAGCCGTAATTCGATTTTATATAAAGCATGTCTTATACAGAGGGTGTCTTAGAATCAAATTTGATTCCACAATAGGGTGAGACTTAAAAATTTGAATTGGAAAACGACAGTGTTAAAATGTTAAATATTTATGTGTAAATTTTATCCATGACATTTATTGTATTTGATTTTATACATGCCAGTAAATTCGATTTAACAAATTTGCAATCTGTATTGAAAATCAATGATTCTTACTGTCTGGATGTATAAATGCTTTGAGTTTTGACACAGTTTATAAAACTTAGCTTCTTGGAAATTCCCCAACCTGAGTTTCTTAATGAATATATGTCTCATTATTACCGTACAAAAGGTACTTAAAATAGTACTTAAGAAAGTAAATATAGTATCTGCATATGCAAAATAAATAAAAATAAATGGAGGAAAACAGAGGATGCCAGGAGGAGATGGTACCGGTCCGGAAGGCAGAGGGCCTGGGGTGGATAGAGTCAAAGAAGGTAGAAGACGCTGTGGGGACAGAGGGAAAAGCTCTGCCGGTCTTCAAGGAACATGTATATGCCCTGAATGTGGATATGAGATTCCTCACAAGCAGGGTGTATCGTGCATTGAGATGAAATGTGAAAAATGTGGTGTTTCAATGGTCAGGAAATAATTTCTGAAAAAGGATTTATACTTATTTACATTTTTAAGTCTTTATTTTTTCACATAATAAGTAAAAAGGATAAATTTTGCATAAGAATTAAATAAAAATACCATGAAGGTTAGATTATGAGATTAGGGTATGATTCTTACTTGTGAATTAGTTCGGGTTCAAATCTTATCTGTATGTATTGATTAACGAGTAATTTATATGACAGTAAACTGCGTAGTAAGGATTATTTGGCTCCTGAACTGCAGATCAGAGTAGGTTGTAACCGGAAGAGTCTAAAACGTCAAGCTTTAAATTTTTAATATTCTTCACTATACAAATCCAAAAATTCCTTTATTTACTTGAAATTTCTTTTAAATTAAAAAATTTGCAAATAAAGATAATTTTAAAGTTATTTTGTATAATTATTTCAATAAATATCATACATAGTAGTGTGGGACTTAGTAATAAATTTTTAACTTTTTAAATTAATTAACCTCAAATAATTATTAACTTAGTTGTTGATTGCGTGTTTATCCTCAGCAATTATCTAAAGTCAACAGAACAATAGCGAATAAAAAAGGAATTAAGAATATTCATGGATTTTTAAAGTTCCTTAAACTCAAATAAGATTTTCATATTTTTGATATGTTTTGCTTACTTTTTTGTAGAAGTTAGTTTCAGACTAGGCAGAAACCAAACTAGAAAACTATATATAATAAATCTCATATGTGTAATTTAAGAATGGTTGATAAAGTTAAATGCAGAACATCATGTTTCTCAAAGGCTATCTATTACAAGCCTAGAGAAATCCCGTTTTGTGATCTGGAAATTATTAACTTATCAATAGAAGAACTTGAAGCTATTAGGCTTTGTGACCTTTTCCAGGTCGAGCAAAATGAGGCTGCTGACCTGATGGGAGTCTCCGGGGAGACTTTGCGGAATGATTTGCAAAGAGCTCGACAGAAGATTGTTGATTCTATTGTTAATGGCAAAGCAATAGAAATCTCTGAAGGAGAATATGTAAATAGAAGTGAATGTAAGGTCGAGTTCTTTTGCAGAAAATGCGGATATGAACGGAAAATCTGGCACAATCAGAAACATCCTGCAAAGTGTCCAGAATGCGGTTCCGGAATAATTCTCCGAATCAATTGCAACGGAGAAATAAAGGATTAATTTGCAACAATTATTGTTTTTCGAAAAACGAAATAAAAAAGTAATGCAAAGCAGGAAGTATAAAAATGAAAAAAATTGCTATACCATCCATGAGTAATAGTGGATTAGAAGCTAACATATGTGTACATTATGGGTCATGTGAGTATTTTACCATTGTAGACGTACTAGATAAAGATATTAAGGGAATTCAGACAATAAACAATCTCTCTCCTGACGGTGAGCATAACTGCGTTGCCCCTTCGCTAATCCTAAAATCAAATAATATCGATATTGTGCTCGTCTCGGGAATCGGTGGGAGGCCGTTGGTATCATTGACAGAAAAGAGTATCAAGGTATTTGCAGGCGCTTCAGGCAAAGTTTCTGATGCTGTTAATGATTATAATAATGGTCTGCTACAGGAATTATCCACAAACGGTACATGCAATTGCTCACATAACTAAATTGATAAAAGAGTAATAAATAAATCCTTTTTATTTCTAAGAAAAAGGATTGATTCATAAATTAATTCTATTCTCACAACTTTTACTTTACATAATTAAATTTTTTATATTAAATTTTGGGTTAAGCTTTTTCTGTCTAGGCACAGATGCTAAAATCAAATTTTGATAACAGATTAAAAGGAGTTTAAATATGGATATTAAAGATGTAAACACCTATGGCCAGGAAATAGTCAACTGCCTCAAACTTGAGACTTCTCCTGTTGCAGTAAAACTCGTCCCAAAAGGGGGAGAAATTCCGGAAGGAATCCAAAAAGTAGATGAAACCATGAGA
>JBNAKO010000155.1:0-19978 GCA_049706495.1 Methanosarcina sp.
AATTGATTATTTCAAATTCCAGATATAGTAACATAAACCTGAGTTTTGGGATAGGCTCATTTAATAAAATCGGGTCATTTTATCTACATGTTTTATCTGAATCTATCTCTGTAGTCATCAACTTCTTTACGCATAACTTCTTCGCTTAAAAAAAGGAAAAATAAAACTCGGGAAAATCAGAATAAGCTTACATGTATCAAATATAGGTATCAAATGTATTACAGGCACTAAAAGTTATTTATATTCATTTGAATAAAATCAGTTATTTTCTTGCCTTCTAATTTTTCACTTCTCGTATCTTTCAGACCCTGGCCCAAAGCTTGATAAAAAGAAAATACATATATGTTTGAAACTATATTATTCCAGTTATATTATAAACATATATTATTGAGAAGTAATATAATTGCCAGTGGATGGAAATTGTAATAAGAAAATTATTTTGGAAAAATTAATTAAGGCGAGCCCCATAGAAGTGTTGGGTTCATTTTTTAATTTCTTTATAACACTTTAACCGATTATTGCATCTTATTATTATAAAATTCGTCTTGCATATTAGAGGCGAGATGCTGAAAAAGAGAAATTTATAAAGGTTTTGGAATTTATGAAAGTTCTGGACGTAAAAAATACAGTTACCAATATCAAACAGGAATTTTCAGGTTATTTTAAAGAAAGAGACGCTGAAATTAACGGTTCGTTACTTGCACTTCTTTCCGGGGAGCACGTACTTTTGCTTGGGCCACCAGGGACCGCAAAGACCCTGCTCGCAAGTAAAATCTGTGAGACAATAGAAGGGGGAAATTTTTTCCACTACCTTCTGACGCGATTTTCTACTCCGGAAGAAGTTTTTGGGCCGCTTTCTCTTAAGGCGCTCGAAAGAGACGAGTTTAGCAGACGGGTAGAGGGGTACCTGCCAACTGCGCATATAGCTTTGCTTGATGAAATTTTCAAAGCAAACAGTTCAATCTTAAATAGTCTCCTGACCGTTCTGAATGAAAGGAAATATCATAACGGGAAGGAACTTATGGAAGTCCCTCTTTTTTCCGTTTTCGGGGCTTCAAATGAACTACCGGAAGAAGATGAAAGCCTTGAAGCCCTTTATGACCGTTTTTTATTCAGGTATAAGGTTGACTATATTCAGCACGAAGAAAACCTTGAAAGCCTGATTTTTGAAAATGCAGAAGACTTCGAGCCTGTAACCAAACTCAATGTCGAAGATATAAAGGAAATCCAGAAGAGAGCGAGAGAGCTTCCTGTTGATCCTGAAGTCAGGGCAGTTGTAAAAAATCTCAGAAGAGAGCTCAAAAACTCAAATATTTTCGTTTCAGACAGGCGCTGGAGAAAAATCGTAAATGTACTCAGGGTCGCCTCCGCCGTAAACGGGCATTCCAGTGTAAACAGGATGACTGTTGTTTTACTGCAGCATGTACTCTGGGATGTCCCTGAACAAAAGGAAACAATCCGGAAACTAATTTTAGATAAAGTAGTCTCAGGAGGCACAGATACTGGAAAGTTGAAAATGGATGTTTTTGATCTTAAGAATTCAATTTATAGCTGCCTGCAGCAGGACCTTCCAGATCTTGTAACCTGTAACAAATGCTTTGAAGAGGAAAAGAAAACCGGGAACGTTATGAAAAGTTCAAGATTTTCAGGTGTCAAAGTCCCTAAAAACCTTACATTCGATAAATCTCTTGATTTCCTGAAACATCACCTTGATTTTCCCAACCATACATACAGCTTTGGACTGGATTACAGCAATCATAGCTCCTTAAGTTTCGATGCCCTTGTAGAGCAATTCCGAAGAAAATATGGTTTTGAATTCAAAATCAGCCTTGATTACGGAGATAAAAAGCTCTATGAGAAAGAACACGAGCACCTGGAAGAAAGAATGAATTATTTTAAAAAGCAGATTCAGGAAGAAGAGAAAGCCCTTGAAAGGGCTTTAAGGGAAAATATCTGGGTCTCAGTACAGGATGCCCAGGAAATAATAATGAAATACCGCTCTAAAAATACCGATGTATATGAGATTGCAAGCAATCTTAACGAAATAAGACTGCTGCTTGAGAAACCTAAAGTCTTTGACATTGCAGTTGAAAGAGCAGGAGAAGTGGCCTGAAATTAAACTTCAGCAAATTTTTCAAGTCCCTCAAGTTCTTAAAAGGGAATTGTTTAAAATAAGACCTGGAAAATTCTGATAAGGCTGACTAAGGCTGAAAAAAGAAAAACTAAAAAAAGAAAATCTGGAAAGAAAAACTGGAAAGAAAAAATCTGGAAGAATTATGCAGGAATTAAAAAGCAGGAAAGAGAGCTCTTCAGGCAGATCCGCATTACCTCCTTCATATCCTTTATTTGATCATGCCTTTAATCCTTATACAATATTGAATTCCGAGCTAAGGGAAGTTCTGGCTGTCCCGAGAAAGTTTCCAAGGCAGCTTAGAGAAGAGATTGCAGAAATCCTCATTTATGAGCTTTTTTCGGAAAAAGAATATGAAATAAAAGACGAAAAGCTCTTTATGGGAAAATTCGGAGTTTTTTTCCCTATTTTCCTTAATTTAAGGGAACTTGATGGCTGGGAAGAATTAAAAACTCTTGCCAGGACAAACAGCATGGCAGGTGTGTTTATCCTGAAAACCCTGTTGAGTGAACTTTTTTCAGTGCTGGATGATTACAGGAATATGGATTTTCAGTTTTCAAAAAGATTCCCCAAAAACCTGGAAAAAACTCTAAAAACCCTGAAAAAACTTATAGATGAAACTCAGGCTGTGTGGGAAAAGAAAACCCTGGAACAAACAAAGAAAAAATTCTGGTGGCAGGAAAAACCTGATACTTCTTTCGAAAACCAGAGATTATACGAAGAAAATCTAAATTATCAAAATCACCAAGATAAACCAAATACTCAAAACCTCCAAGCCTCTCAGGAATCTTCCCCTGATGCCCTGGAAGAGATCCAGGAAAGAATCCAGAAAAACCAGGAACAAGAATTTAATTCCAGAGGAGAATCTTTGAAACCCCAGGATCAGCCTTTTGAGGCTAAACAAAAAAGCCGGGCTGAGGAGCTGTTTCAAAACCAGATGGAACAATTTAAAAAGCAGTCAGAAGAAACCGAAAAAACTGCGGGGTCCGAACAACTGGCTTCAATGACAATGGAATTTATGTCCAGTGAAAAAGCAGCCGAGGTTTTGGATTCCAGTATAGGAGACCAGATGGCTGCAAAAATTGAACAGCTTATTCCTGTGCTTGAAGACAATTTAGAAATGCTTGAGATTCTTTCAATGCTTTTTCCGGGAAAAATGTGGGACCAATCACTGAGGGCTTTACACAGAGAATATTTCCGGAACCTGGAAAAATATGCTTCAATCTTCAGGAAAAGTTCGGACCTTCACCAAATCCTGGAGCAAATAGGAAGGATCGAACTTGAACACGGCTCAAAAAAACTAAATCTTTCTCCATACAGCCGCAGCGAAGTTCATTCGGTTACTCTCTCAGGGGATATCCAGACCCTGCTCCCGGTAGAGGCTGTAAAACTGAAAAATCCGCTTCTAAGACGTAAATTTTTTGCCGATATGCTTGAAGGAAAACTCCTTACATACCAGTTAAGAGGGGAAAACTGGAACTCAGATACTTCAGGGAAAAAAAGGAAAGGACCTGTTGTTGCTCTTGTTGATACCTCAGCTTCGATGCGAGGTGCTCCTGAGATACTGGCAAAATCCATAATACTTGCAATTACAAAAAAGATGCTGAGAGACGGCAGAGATGTAAAAGTAATTCTTTTTTCCTCAAAGTGGGAGACTTTTGAAATCGAACTGACAAATAAAAAACGTATGGGTCAGGAGTTCCTGGAATTCCTTAAATACACTTTTGGAGGCGGCACCGACTTCAATACTGCCCTTCATGCCGGAGTAAAGGCAATGAAAAAAGAAAAAGCCTTTGAAGGGGCAGATCTTCTGTTCCTTACGGATGGAGTTTCCGAAATTAATGAAAGACCGCTTATCAGGGAATGGAATGAAATCAAAAGCGAAAGAAAAGCTCGAATTTTTTCCTTAATAATAGGAAATTATGACGCAGGCGGCCTGGAGCAGGTTTCGGACCATACTTATATTATAAGGAATGCAGAAAACTGGGATGTTGGAGAAAGCCCTGCGCGGTTTGTAAAGGCTATAAGTAGACTTGAAAGGTTTTAATTTTCGAAATAAATTTTAATGAAAAGATATATCGAGACGATGTTGAGAAAAAACGTTGAGAAGAAATATTGAGAAAATATTATAAATTGAGGAGCTTTTTCCTGAAAATTGCAGGCTTCAGGAGACCTGCAAGAAACCTGCAGAAGAAATTACTTTAAACGCCTGAAAATCTTCTGCAAGCCTTCAACAAAATCTTCCATATCTCTTTTTCCAGGGGTCTGCCGTCTGTAAACGCTGGATAAAATCGCAAATGCTGCTTTTCTGCCTTTGCTGGAACCTTTGAGTATGCCAATCTCGATCATTGCAATCAGAATTTCGGAAATCATTTTCCTTTCTTTAGGACTTAGATTATTCCACTTCTGATTGAATCTTTGAGAAGAGATTACTATTGTTTCTTTTCCTTCAGATGCCAGGCAAGAAGCTCTTGAAGAAGCAATTTTCGAGGCTTTAATTAACCTTTCCTTTCCAGAAGAGATGGTTTTTGAAAAATTCCTGAAAGCATTTCCTCCTGGCTCGTTTCTGTTGTTTTTATTAGCTCCTTCGGAATAAGATGTTCCATTCTCTCCATTTCTGGAAAACTTTTCTTTGAAACCCCTGCTTTCTAAAATTCGATTAACCTCTTCAAAAATCTGAGAAATCTCTTCATCCGACCTTGTTTTAAAATATTCTTTTAAGTTTCTTAATGTTTGAGGGTCTATTGATTCCGGATCTATTTTTGAAATGGATTTTCCGGGAAGTGAATCCTCATCTACTTCAACAAAATCAGCATCTATTATAGGAGAAGATTCAAAAATAGAACTCCCTGACGATGTTTTTCTTGGTTTGGGTTTTTTCCTGATTCTTGAAGCTACGTCCGAAAATTTATCAAATACTTCCTCTTTAAGCAAGAGACCATCCCCTTATTACAGTATACTTGCTTTTCTTAAATTTTACCTCAGGACAAATCTTGGATTGCCCTTAAACTTACAAATAACATTTGTATCTATGACCAGAATGATTTGAGGATTAACTTTCAACTATAAACTCTTAATATATAATATTTAGTAATTAATAATAGTACTCAGCTATAAAATATAATTACCTGCTCACATTTAATTAGTTATCTCAAACTACCGATTAACCTTAATCACAATCTGAACCATTGTTATGGAAAATTTCAGCTTTCCCGGGAAGTAATTTTTCAAGTTAAAGTATACTTAATTTTTCAGAATTTATATTATCTTAAAATTTAGTGTATGCAATGTCCGTAAATAGAATCTACATATATTCGGACTTAAATTATGTTTAGAATATTTTCGTATGTCTGATTATGATTTTTTATTGAAAGCTTAGCAGACCTGATATACCAGATCTAGGGGAAAAATAAATTTTATTCTGTTATTTGAAGCCAAAAATACGCGAATATAATTTATTATGGCTTTAAAGAGCTTATTTGTGCTTTATGCCTATTTTAATATCATAATATCCCGGAAAAAGGAAGATAATATCTTCAAACTCATATTTTCCAGTAATAAGTGCAAATTCATTCGCAGTATAAGTAATTCTTTTATAAGTATCTCGCCTAATTAAATAATAAGCGAGGTGAAAATATGAGTATACTTAACAGCAAGACTTTAAAAGTAATCATATGCGGAATCCTTGCCATATCAATAGTTTCAATTGCGTTTGCCGGAGCAGGTGCTAAAGACTCGGTAATGCCTGTAAAGGAAGATGCAATACAAACAAAAGTTGGGGCAAGTAATGAAGTTTCAAGTGGTGTAGTCACATCAGAAACAAATACGCGAGACTATTTCCCTGAGTTTGAAAAAATCAGGGTGGATCCGAATTACAAATATCTGGATATGGAGCCGGGGGATAATGAAAACTTTACAGTGACAGTTGAGAACAGAGATAATAAAACAATTGCACTGAACCCTAAAGTTGTAATCATTCCTTACACTCAGAATTTCATAGATGAAAACTGGATAAGTATAAGTCCCTCGAATGGGTCACTGGAACCTGGAGAGGAACAGGAGTTTGAGGTAAAAGTTAATATACCTGAAGGTGCAGATCTTGGAGATTATGCAGTATTGATTGCTTTTACGGATAAGGTGCCTGAAGGAGATGTTGCCGGATATTATCCTAATTTCCCGGGCACAATGCAGCTAAATGTACGGGTGTCAGTCCCTCCAGTTGTGCAGATTCTTACACCGTATGTCAATGATCTTGTAGAAGCCGGGCAGAATTACACATACGAGGTCAAGCTCAGAAATATAGGAGACGAAGATGTTGCACTCTCCCCTGAACTCATGGAAGGTGGAGGGATTATTTATGATCAGGCAGCTACTTCTTCTGGTTCAGAACCAGCAGGCAGGCCAGATTATACCTTCGGAAATGATGCGATAACTATCGATGCTCCTGAAAGTATAAAAGCAGGCCAAACCGCAGTAGTAAAACTGAACCTTGCAGTTCCCCCTGAGGCAAAGGGCAGTTACAGCGGAACTCTTAAGCTCAATATTGATGATCCTGCAATTTTTGATGGCGGGACGGTTTACCTGAATTTCCGCATCCTTCCGGTTGCAAAAGAGCCCTATACAACAACTTTTGAAGCCAAGACAGATGGCCTTATTACTGTAGAAGTTAAAGCTTACCAGTACGGATACGACCTCTACAGGACCGGACAAAACAGGGACCTTACTCCCTCCTTTAACGTAAGCCTGGAAAATCCCTCTGGCGAAGAAGTAATTCCTACCCTTGTAAGCACACAATACATCGGCTCAGTCAGTATAATAGATGATAGTAATCCACAGCCCTATCCTGTTCCATACGTATCCTCAAGAATCATAGGTGGGATGGAGACTCCAAATCAGCAGAATAATTCTCAGGGGAACTACCAGGGAGGAATTACAACCTTTGTAGAAACCTATACGGCTCCAGGAGCAGCAGGTGAATGGACACTTTCAATTCACCCAAAGAACACTGAAAGCTTTGAATATTCTGTAAAAATAGGAGCTGTAGAAGATTAAACAGCTTTTTGTTTTTTTAAACAGCTCTTTATTTTTTTTGAGTTAATTTTTTAATTTGTATTTCTATTTTATTTGAGAAATTATTAAGTATTATTTTATTAATTTCTCATTAAATTTCTTATTAAATTTTTGTTGATTTTATTTGGTATTTAATAGCATTAAAATTTATAATATTAAAGATTTAAAAATTAATAAAAATTTTATCTTTAATTTTATTCAGGTTGATTGAACCTTAATTTGACTTAATTTTAGCTTTGTTTTAGCTTTGTTTTAATTATAATTTAGCATTAATATTAATTTAACTTTATTTTTATGTCTTACTTTTTTGATTTAATTTTTTTGTTTTTTATCATTATTTTCTGATTCAGGCTGTTACCCTGAATTTATATTGGTTTTAGATTCGTACCGGATTTATGCAGAATATATTAACAAATATATAATATTAAGGAAGCGTAATTTTATTGGGAGACACAACAAAGTATAGAAAAATCTGTCAGGCAAGCGTAAATTTTCATATCCATGAAGTAGAAGATGTTAAGCCCCAAGGAATAAATACTCGGAAGTTATGATGGGTTTCACGGATTAAGAGAAAATCATATTATTCATAATTCTAATTTCAGAATTTCAGATTTTTGCTGGAGGTAAGAATAAATGACAGACGGCCCTGACCCCTTTGGGGTAAGAGACACTATCGAAACTGCTGCCGGAAAAGTTATAATTTATCGATTGAGCAAACTGGAAGAGAAAGGATTTAAAGGAATTTCCCAGCTTCCTTACTCCATAAGAATTTTGCTAGAATCCTTGCTCAGGCATGCAGATACTGAAAAAAACGTAATAACTGCTGAAAATGTGGAAGCCCTTGCTCGCTGGAACCCTGAAAATATAAGTGATATAGATATCCCATTTATTCCTTCAAGAGTAATTATGCAGGACTTCACAGGGGTGCCTGCAGTAGTAGACCTTGCAGCCCTTCGCTCAGCAATGGAACGCCTTGGAGGCGATCCTGATAAAATCAATCCTATAATTCCTGCTGACCTTGTTATTGATCATTCGGTTCAGGTTGATTCTTATGGGACTGCATATTCTCTTGCAGAAAATGAGAAAAAAGAGTTTGAACGTAATACAGAACGCTATTCTGTACTTCGCTGGGCCCAGAAAGCTTTTGACAATTTCAGGGTTGTACCTCCGGGAAGAGGTATTATTCACCAGGTAAATCTTGAGTACCTGACTCCCCTTGTACATCTTAAAGAGAGAAAAGAGAAAAAAGGAGAATTTCTGGCATTTCCTGACACCCTTGTAGGAACGGATTCCCATACTACAATGATTAATGGAATAGGAGTTCTTGGCTGGGGAGTAGGAGGTATTGAGGCCGAGGCTGTAATGCTTGGCCAGCCCTATTATATGCCTGTGCCTGAAGTTGTTGGCTTCAAACTCTACGGCAAGCTGAAACCAGGAGTTACTGCAACTGACCTTGTCCTGACCATTACAAAAATGCTCAGAAAACATGGAGTTGTAGGCAAATTCGTAGAATTTTACGGGCCTGGCCTGAACTACTTAAGCCTTCCGGATAGGGCAACTATTTCGAATATGGCTCCTGAATACGGAGCAACTCTTGGGATTTTTCCTCCTGATGCTGAAACTTTAAATTACCTGCGAAGAACTGGCAGAAGCGAAACACAGGTCGAGCTTGCCGAAAAATATCTGGAAACACAGGACCTTCTTTATTCGAATGAGAAACCTGAACCTGTATTCAGCAGTACTCTTGAACTCGACATGGGTACGGTAAATCCCTGTCTTGCAGGTCCGAAACGTCCCCAGGACCAGCTCTTTTTAAATGAAGTGTCTGAAAATTACCGTGAGACCATGCAGCAGACTTTTATCCGCAAGAAAGAAGCTGGAATTAAACTCGCAAACGACCCTGCCTATCAACGCTGGATAGAAGACGGAGGAAAACCTGTAGGAGTACCTGAATCTCTTAGTATGGGAAATGAAGAACAATTAAGAGATGAAAATGAGAATGAAAATAAAAATGAAGACAAGGCGAGTCAGGAAACAAAAAGAAATCAATGTACAGAAAAAACTTTCAGGGTTACTCATGGCTCTGTAGTAATTGCAGCTATAACTTCCTGCACCAATACTTCAAATCCCTCTGTTCTTATAGGAGCCGGGCTGCTTGCAAAAAAAGCAATAGACAAGGGCTTGCATGTCAAACCTTTTGTGAAAACTAGTCTTTCCCCGGGGTCAAGAGTAGCTACGGAATACCTGGAAGCTGCAGGACTTTTGCCTTATCTTGAAGCACTCGGTTTCCATCAGGTTGGATATGGATGTACGACCTGTATAGGGAATAGCGGACCTTTACCTCCGCATGTTGCAAAAGAAATTCAAGAAAATGACCTCACTGTTGCGGCCGTGCTTAGTGGAAACCGAAACTTTGAAGGAAGAATTAATCCTCTTGTAAAAGCAAATTACCTGGCTTCTCCTCCTCTCGTTGTTGCTTATGCAATCGCAGGCAATGTGAATATTAATTTTGAGACTGAACCTTTAGATTATGATCCTAATGGACGTCCTGTCTATCTCAGAGATATCTGGCCTGCAGAAGAAGAAATAAAAGCTACCGAAGAGAGCAGCATTAAACCTTCAATGTTTGAAAAAGAGTATTCAGGTGCGCTTGAAGGGCCCAAATTATGGAAAGAACTGGAAGCTCCGGAAGGCACGCTCTACGATTGGGACCCAATGTCTACTTACATTCAGGAACCTCCATATTTTATGGATTTCCCCCTTAATACACCTTCTGCAGTGGATATAAAGGATGCAAAAGTTCTGGCTGTTTTTGGAGATAGTATTACTACAGACCATATATCTCCAGCTGGGGATATTCCCGCTGACAGTCCTGCAGGTAAATATCTTATCTCCTGGGGAGTTGATCCTGAAGATTTCAATTCTTACGGGTCTCGCAGAGGCAATCACGAAGTAATGATGCGGGGAACCTTTGCAAATATAAGGTTGAGAAATAAACTTGTGGACAGAGAAGGCGGCTGGACTGTATATCATCTGCGGGAAAATACATTTCCGGAAGCTGCCTGTGGGGGAATCTCCATTTATGATGCAGCTATGCTTTATGCTGAAAACGAGATCCCACTGATAATTCTGGCAGGCAAAGAATATGGTACAGGCAGTTCCAGAGATTGGGCAGCTAAAGGAACTTTCCTCCTTGGAGTAAAAGCCGTAATTGCCGAATCCTTTGAGCGTATCCATAGAAGCAATCTTGTAGGCATGGGAGTTCTCCCTCTCCAGTTTAAAGAAGGAGAAAATGCAGGTACCCGTGGGCTTACAGGAAAGGAAAGCTATGAGATTCTGGGAATCGAAACTATGAAGCCTCATGGCGATCTTATAGTAAAAGCAAAAACTGAAAATGGAAATGAAACTGAATTCCCTGTGACATTAAGGCTTGATTCTGCTCTGGAAATAGAATACTATTTGAATGGTGGAATTTTGCATAAGTTTTTGCGGGATTCAGTGAAGAAAAAATAATAGGTTAATAATAGAAAATTAATCTCAAAACTGGATAAAAGTAGGATATTGAAAGGTTTCTTAAATAGTGCACAAACTCTCCTTTTTTTGAAACCTTTCTATTTATCCGAATCAAGCAAAGTATTATTTGAATTAACAGAGGATTTCTAAAGGACTTTATATTCCAAAAATCTTCTGTTTTATTAGCCATAATAAAATAATTTAAAGGCACAGCTTTCTTAAAATTGGGAAAAATAATTATAGAGATCTGTAGATACAATTTCAACAAATTTAATATACTTATTCAACGATAATAGAATTGCATTGTCACCCTATTTTTGGGCCTCATAAGGTCCTTGTGTTAAATCTTTCACGTATAATCAGAGGATTCCCCAAATTTCAAAGTTTTTTGAAAATCCTCTAGGCATGACTGCGAGGTAGAAAATGAGTAAAAATATTTGTTTCATAGACGGGCTGGAGGGCATTCTGAAATACAGGGAAATAGACATCAGTCAGCTAGTTGAGCTTCCCTATGATGCAATTTCCTACTTGCTTATCCAGGGAGAACTTCCAGGAAATGAAGAACTCGAAGAATATTCAGCCCGCCTGCATGGGGAGCGTGAAATCAACAGGGAGGTAATAGATATTATCCGTATGTGCAATTTAGGTATTGACGCAATGGATGCACTGCGTACAATTGTTTCCTTCATCTCACAATTCGATCCTGACCTAAATGACGGTTCTCCTGAAGGAAATATGAGAAAAGCCATACGGTTAATCGCCAAAATCCCGACTATTGTTGCTGCATACTTTAGAATCGCCAATGGAAAAGAACCTGTCCCTCCAGACAATTCACTTTCTCATGGAGCTAACTTCCTTTACATGCTAAGGGGAACCAGACCAACTGAGCTGGAAGCTCAGATTATGGAAAAGGATTTTATTCTTAGTGCCGAACATGAGTTAAACGCTTCCACTTTTTCCTCAAGGGTTACAGCTTCTACTTTTTCAGATCTTTATTCAGCAATTGTTTCAGGGCTCTGCGCCCTTAAAGGCCCTCTGCATGGAGGAGCAAGGGCAGAAGTCATGTATATGATGGAAGAAATTGGCTCCCCTGAAAATGCAGAAAAATATGTCCTTGAAAAAATAGGAAAGAAAGAAAAAATCATGGGTTTTGGACACAGAGTGTATAAAACATACGATCCAAGAGGCACTATTTTTAAAGAACTCTCAAAGCAGCTTGCAGAAGCAAAAAAAGACATGCACTGGTATAATACAGCTCAAGCCGTTGAAGATGTAGTTTTTCGCGAACTTGTTGAGAAAAAAGGTAAGCCGATTTATCCTAATGTAGATTTTTATTCAGGGGTAATTTACCAGTACATGGACATACCTCCTCAACTTGCAACCTCGATTTTTGCAATTGGCAGAGTCTCAGGCTGGATAGCCCACTGTTTTGATCAGTACGAAAAGAAAAAAGTCATAAGGCCCAGAGCTTTCATGCTTGATGAGTGCTGAAATAAGGTTTTACGCCTTTAAGAAATTATAAGAACAAAAGAAACCCTGATAGGTTTATTTCAAAAAAGACCTGATATCAGGGTTAAATAAAATTTTTAGATAAAATATAATCCTGGTTTGAGGAAAATAAAAGAAATAAAATCTGTATACGTTAATTGGACATAAAATCTAATCCGAAAAGAGTGGCATACAAAGTATTGCAACCTGTTTTGCTCTACTTTCTGTACTAATATAATTAATAAAATAATTAATAAGAAAGAGTTATTTTTTTCTTACTTGATAATCTTTTTATCGTCTAACAGCTTTTTGATATCCAGATGCCCATGAGTTTTAGAACTTTTATTGACCAGTTAAAAGAAAACGGAAAACTGGTAGAAATCTCCCGCCCTGCTTCTCCGAGATTCGAAGCTTCAAGGATTGCAAAAAAGACAAAATCTCCTGTGCTTTTCCATGATGTTTCAGGTTCAAAAGTGATTATGAACCTGCTTGGGTCAAGGGATGAATTGGCTTCAATGCTGGGGGTTTCTAAAGAAGAAATAATAAGAAAACTTTCGGAAACCTCTCCTGAAGGGGAAATTAAAGTAGTAACGGATTCTCCTACTCTTGAGGTTATAGAAGAAGAGGTCGATTTAACAAAACTTCCTATTCTTACCCATTTTGAAAAAGACGGGGCTCCATATATAACTGCAGGAATTGTAGTCTCTGAATACGATGGAGTAATGAATGCATCCATCCACAGGCTAATGCTTGCCGGAAAAGATAAGCTGGCAGCCAGGCTGGTTCCTCCAAGGCATACCTATCTTTTGCACAAAAAGGCTCTGGAAAAAGGTGAACCTCTGCCTGTTGCAATTGTTATTGGTTGTGATCCTACGATTATTTACGCAACTTCTACAAGGGTGCCTGTAGGAAAAGAATTCGAATATGCTGCTGCGCTCAGAGGGGCTCCTGTTGAGCTTTTTGAGTGCAAAAACGGGATAAAAGTTCCCCATGCCGAAATTGTGCTCGAAGGCTATGTTGATCCTTTAGAAAAAGTTGATGAAGGACCTTTTGTGGATATTACAGGCACATATGATCTGGTCAGAAAGGAGCCTGTAATCCATATTACCAGGATTATCCACAGAAAAGATCCTATTTATCATGGCATCCTGCCTGCTGGCCCGGAACACCTCCTGATGATGGGGGTGCCTTATGAACCCAGGATTTACAGGGCTGTTGGAGAGGTTACAACTGTCAAAAATGTAGTGCTGACAGAAGGAGGATGCTGCTACCTGCATGCAGTTATCCAGATCGAAAAGCAGACTGAAGGGGATGGAAAAAATGCTATCATGGCAGCCTTTGCAGCCCATACAAGCCTTAAGCATGTGGTTGTTGTGGACGACGACATAAATATTCTTGATCCAAATGATGTCGAGTTTGCTATAGCTACACGCGTTAAAGGAGATATTGACATCCTGATTATTCCCAATGTTCGGGGGAGTTCTTTAGACCCGAGAGGAGCCCCTGATGGGACAACTACAAAAGTAGGAATTGATGCTACAAAGATCCTTGTGAAAAAAGAAAATTTTGAAAGGGCAACAATTCCTGAAGATTATGAGTGAATCTGAGTGAAATGAGTGAATTTGCATGTACCTTACAAAAGAAGAAGAGCAAATCCTGAATGGGGAAGCTGGAGAAACTCTCAGGCAGGCTATTGAAATCCTTGTGTCTCTTGGAGATATTTATGGCGCAGACCGGCTCATTCCTATTAAAAGTGCCCAGATAGCCGGGGTTTCTTACAAAACAATAGGAGATGCAGGCCTAGAATGGATTTCAGACCTGGAAGGCAGGGTTAAGGTTCCTTCAATATTGAATCCTGCAGGAATGGATCTGGAAGCCTGGGAAAAACTCAAAATTTCCCCTGATTTTGCAGAAAAACAAAAAGAGATTGTTCAGGCGTATGAAAAACTCGGGATTAGCTGCGAGTGCACATGTACCCCTTATACCCTTGAAGGATTTAATGTGAGTTATGGAGACCATCTTGCCTGGAGTGAGTCCTCGGCTATATCGTATGCAAATTCCGTAATTGGAGCCCGTACAAATAGGGAAGGCGGACCTTCAGCTCTTTCTGCTGCTCTTCTTGGAAAAACTGCAAATTATGGTTTTCATCTGGATGAAAACCGTTTACCCCAAATTTCGATAGACGTTCCATTTTCCTTAAAAGGCTCAGACTATGGAGCGCTTGGATATGTAGTCGGCAAGCTTGTAGGAAAAAAAATACCTTTTTTCCATCTGAAGTCCAAACCAGAATCGGATGAGCTAAAAGCATTAGGAGCTGCAATGGCTGCTTCAGGAGCAGTTGCTCTGTATCATGTTGAGGGAGTCACACCTGAAGCTTGCAGGCTGGAGTTCGAAGCGACTACAGAAGAAATCAGTATTGAAAAAAGCCAGCTTGATGAAGTATACGAAAGCAGGAAAAAATCGTGTAAAGAGCCTGAACTTATAACAGTAGGCTGTCCTCACTGCTCAGGTCCTGAGCTTAAGAAAGTGTCCGAACTTCTCGAGGACAAGAAAATTTCTAAAGAATTCTGGGTTTTTACGTCACGGGAACTTGCGAATCGATATCCTGAATATATCCGGGTCATTGAAAAAAGTGGCGCAAAAGTTGTTTGTGATACCTGTATGGTAGTATCTCCGGCAACTAACAACTACTCCTGTGTTATGGTAAATTCAGGAAAAGCTTTTGCTTACGTGCCTGGAATGTGCGGAGCTGAAGCTGTGTACGGGGATCTGGAAACCTGTGTTGAAGAAGCAATTAAAAAAGGCACTAAAGAGGCAGGTGATTCCAATTAAATTAAAAGGCCGGATAATTTCCAGAGGGTGTGCAAAAGGAGAGGTTCTGATTTCCAGAGATCCGATCTCTTTTCTTGGAAGTGTAGACCCTAAAACCGGAATTGTGCTTGAAGAAAAACACACCCTTGTCGGAAAATCCATTAAAGATAAAGTTTTGATTTTCCCTTACGGAAAAGGTTCTACAGTTGGCTCTTATGTGATGTACCAGCTTAAAAAAAGTGGGGCTGCCCCTGTAGCTATAATAAATTTGGAAACAGAACCTATAGTTGCGGTCGGAGCCATTATTTCCAAAATTCCGCTTGTTGATATGCTTGAAAAAAACCCTTATGATTACCTGAAGGATGGAGATCTGGTGATTGTAAACGGAAATGAAGGCTATATTGAAAAAATAGGATAAATTAAAGTTATAGTAATTAAAGTTATAGTAATTCAAATTATAATAAATTAGAGATTAAAATGAATTAAGATTATTAAAAAAAGGAATTAGAGAATTAAAAAAATAATTGAAAGTTTTATTGGAAATAAAAATAGATCAAAAAATATAAGAATTAAAATTATCAAAGGACCAAATCGCCACGAATTTAAAATATTAACAGAGTTAATTATTAGTAAAATTAAGTTTAATTGTAAAGAGTAAAAATAATGCATTTAGAAATTTTAGAAATAATATATTAAATAAATTCAGAGATAAAATCTAAAATAAAATTTGAATAAAATCTAAAATAAAAAACAGATATCTGGAATTAAAAAATAAGCACTTAAAAAACTCCCCTTATAAGTTGTGACCCTTAAAATGAACCCGGAAAAAGAAAACAGTAACAAAGCGCAGGAAAAATTAAATGCAGAAGAGATAATCTCGCGCTTATATCCATTCATACTCAGGGTATTTGATGTTTATGAGATTCAAAATTCCGGAGAAGCCCTTTACTTTTATGGAAATCCCAAAATTGAGGCTGAAAATGTTATTGCAGAACTCTGGGCGCCCTTTCAGGAATTTGAGTTAAGCGGATCCCTTAAACATGAACTTGGGGAATATGTTTTAATAATTTCTCCTGAAAAAAGAAGAAAAGAAAGGGTATGGATAAATTTTGCTCTTTTCATAGCAACTTTTTTTACTACTATGATCTGCGGAGCCTGGATGCTAGGAGCCGACCTTCAAAAAGACACTATGCAGGTTTTCAAGGGCTTACCTTTCACATTAGCAATAATGTCAATTTTAGTTTCCCACGAAATGGCCCATTACATAATGGCCAGATATCATGGGATTAAAACATCCCTTCCTTATTTTATCCCTTTTCCTACTTTTATAGGCACAATGGGAGCTATAATCCATTATAAAGGGCCTGTCCCGAGCCGAAAAGCCCTTTTTGATGTAGGAATCGCAGGACCGCTTGTAGGGCTTGTAATGTCTGTTGTGGTTACTTTTATAGGATTAAACCTTAAAGTTTCCGAGATTACCCCTTTACCAGGTTCTTTTATGTTTGACCTGGGGATACCTCCTCTCTTTATGTTTGTCCAGAAACTTGCTGGAACTACAGGCCAGAATTTGCATCCTGTCGCATTTGCAGGCTGGATAGGAATGTTTATGACCCTTTTAAACCTCCTTCCCGCAGGACAGCTTGACGGAGGGCATGTCCTAAGGGCTATGCTTGGAAAAAGGGCAGAAAATGTTTCCTTCCTGATGCCACGCCTTCTTTTCATTTTAGGAATCTACGTAATTTACGGGCTTAAAGAAGACGGCCTTGTCTGGATTTTCTGGGCTCTCTTACTCTGGGCTTTTGCAGCAGCAGGGCACCCATCTCCGCTTCAGGATAAAATAGAACTGGACAAAAAACGCATCCTTCTTGGGATAATTATGTTTATTCTCGGGCTGCTTTGTTTTACCCTGACTCCTTTTAAACCTATCACCTGAAAGGGACTCAGTCGCATAGACAAGAAAAGAGGTGAAAAACATTATGCGTGTCCACTTTCGTTATATCAAAAAAAATTCTTACAGCTTTGCAGTCCTTTCTCCTTTGCTTCCGGAAGCTGGATTTACAGATAAGCCTGTAGATGGGATTATGATCTACAGCTTTACAACACGTCAGGCCCCAAAAATTTTCACTGAAGTTGAAAATGCAAATACGGAATCTATTTTCATTGCAGGAGGGCCTCATCCTTCCGGTGCTCCCCATGAGACCCTTAAATATTTTGATTATGTAGTAATGGGGGAGGGTGAGGAGACTTTACCTGAACTTGTAAAGGTGATTCAAGAGGGAAAAGATCCCGGAAAAGTCCTTGGGATTGCTTACAGGGATTCGGAAACTGGGGAAGTTATCATTAACCCAAAAAGGCCATATGCGGCCCTGGATAACTATCCCTGCTTTTCCCCGGATAAACTTCGAGCTCCTATTGAAATTAGCAGGGGCTGCCCGTGGGGATGTAAATACTGCCAGACTCCAAGACTTTTTGGAAGACAGGTAAGACACAGAAGTATTGATTCTATTTTGAAAAATGCTATTTATTATGATGACCTGCGCTTCATAGCTTCCAATGCTTTTGCGTATGGAAGTGATGGAATTCATCCCAGGTTCGACAAGGTAGAAAAACTTCTATCTGCCCTCTATGAACTTCCTGATAAGAAAATCTTTTTTGGAACTTTTCCTTCAGAAGTACGCCCGGAATTCGTCAACGAAAAATCAGTTGAGCTTATAAGAAAATACTGCGCAAATGACAGCCTTAGCCTGGGAGCTCAGTCAGGCAGTGACCGAATTCTTAAAGAAATCCGCAGAGGCCATTGTGTACAGGATACTGTCTCAGCGGTCGAATGCTGCCTGGAACAGGAAATTATTCCTGCAGTTGATTTTATTTTCGGATTTCCTACCGAAACCGAGGAAGGCCAGGAAAAAAGCCTTGAGCTTGTCCGCTGGATCTGCAAGAAAGGTGGGACTGTTAGGGCCCACTATTTAACTCCCCTCCCGGATACTCCATATTCATCTGCAATTCCAGCAGAAGTAAATGATAAAGTTAAACGTGAACTTGGGAAGTTAGCTCTCAATGGCAAACTCACAGGCTATTGGGAAAAACCCGAGAAAACCTCAAAAAATAAAAATCAGGAAAGATATAATTTAGAGAAGTAGATAAAAACAATATGAGCTAAAATAAAATATGAACTAAGATAGAATATGAATTAAGATAGAATAAGACATTAATAAAAGACTATTAATTAAAAAAAGAATAAAAAACCTGGAAAAACCAGACTGAAAGCTGGTAACAGGGTAATCCGTGTAAAGATATCCAGTATCAGCTTTCTTTCAATTTACAGATCTGGTCTTGCAGGTTTGGGTTAAAAAGCTGTTTTTAAAACAATTGTGCACAAGGATTATTTCGTTTTCGAATTCTGTTTTGCAGATAATCTTTTCTGGATAATCTTTTCCGGGATCTATTTTTTCAATTTAATTTCAATTAACTTTCAGCTTATTACTTTACTTTCAGTTTTTTGATCTTGTATTGTTCGGTTTTTTGGTACTGATACTTATTTTCATCAATATTTCCCAGACTTTAAAGATATCCTGCAATTTTCTTAATGATCAATGTTTTTCGTGTAATATGGACATTTGTACCTGTGTTTGGCAGGAGGGAAGAGATTTCACTTTTGTCCAATATGTAATACTTCAATTAATGTATTTATAATTTATTGTTACTTTCATTTAAATTGGTCATAACATTTGTAAAAAATATGTTGAAAGAAAAGGAGGGGAAAAGATTCTGAAATAATTTTCCAGGTTAAATAAAGCAAAATGATTATCTGAAATCCTTAAATTAGATTCTGTAATTAACATATAGATAAGCTAGCTATTATAAAATAACTGTTATAAAGTGACTGCTATTTTTGCAAAGGTTGCAAAATGTGTAAACAATTTTATCAAAATAGGGGGACGTTTACATAAAAGCTGTTGTATATAAAGGGCCAAATGAGGTTGCTGTAGAAGAAGTACCGAATCCTAAAATAGAGCATCCAAGGGATGCTATAATTAAAATTACTTCAAGTGGGATTTGCGGAAGTGACCTTCATATGTACCAGGGTAGGACTGCTGAAAAGCCCGGGAAAGTATTGGGGCATGAGCCTATAGGGGTCATAGAAGAAGTAGGGGACGCTGTGGTTTCTTTTAAAAAAGGAGACCGCGTAGTTGTTACTTTTAATGTTGCTTGCGGGCATTGTATGAACTGTGTTCAGGGCTATACAAGCGCCTGTCTTACCGTAAATAATGAAATGGCAGGGGGAGCTTTCGGGTATGCAAAAATGGGTCCCTATAGAGGAGCACAGGCAGAGTACCTGAGAGTCCCATTTGCGGATTTTAATTGCGAAAAACTTCCTGGAACTCCTGGAGATCACTGGGAAGATGATTTTCTTCTTTTGTCTGATGTATTCCCTACAGGTTTTTACGCAACAATAGCATCCCTTGTCATGCCAGGAATGCCTGTAGCAGTTTTTGGGGCAGGACCGGTAGGTTTGCTTGCAGCTTATTCTGCTATACTTAAAGGAGCAGGGATGGTGTTTGTAGTCGATTATATCCCTGACAGGCTGAAGCTGGCCAAAGCTATAGGAGCTATACCAATTGATTTTACTATGAGCGATCCTGTGTCCACAATTGAAGCATTAAGATCCAGACATTCGACTGTAGATTCTCTGTTGCCTGGAGAGAAAAGAATTCAAGGAATAGTATCTGGCATAGAAAACTTAGTCCAAGGGGCAGGGATTCCTCTTGAAGTTACCAAGGGTGACCCTGTAGCCACAATAAAAATGATAAGGGCATCAAACCCTGCAATCATCCAGTCCCTGTTGCCAGGAGAAGAAAAAATGAATGGAGTCATGTCCGGGATAGATGCAGTTGGATATCAGGCAAGAGATAGAAACGACCCTTCAAAAGAAAATCCATCTCAGGTAATATGTGATCTTATCAG
>JBNAKO010000156.1:0-11840 GCA_049706495.1 Methanosarcina sp.
TCGGTTTTGCCTCTTATTTCGATCCCGAGTTTTTGAGCGGTTTCCTGCACTTTACTTTTCGGAACTGCAGGTTCCTTTAAAGATTTCTCAAATTCCTTCAGGTTTAATTCCGATTCTTTCTGGGCTTTTTTGAATTCTCCCATTGAACTTCCCATGGACCGGGCAAGTTCTGGAAGCTTAGCTGCTCCAAATAAAAGGACAATTACTGCAAAAATCATTATAATTTCATTCGTGCCTATCATGGCTTAACCTCAAGCTGTCGTTTTCTTAAATGATTTTACGTTAAGGGGAAGTAGAAATTAATATAATATTCGTTTAAGTATTAGTTTAAATAATCAGCTTGATATTCGCTGAGAATTAATGTTATGATTAAATTAGGCTAAGATTTTTCATATTATATAAAGTTTCTATTTTAACATTTTATCTGATAACATTAATTTTAATTTTCGTTAAATTATCTTATTTTTTTAACAATATGATTTTAAGATTATTTGAAATTACATTTTCAAGATTATTATTTCAACTTAGTTATATTATCCTGCTTATTTATATTAGCTTATTTACACATATTTCTTATGTTTTATTTAAGTTAAAAATAAATCAAATCTATTATTATTTTATTATATTTATATTATTTTACTATTTAAAACTAACTAATTGTATTTAGATTAGTGATCCATTAATAAAAGTTATCAGAAATTGAATATCAATAAAAACTATTATGAACTCTTGTTTTGCCTAAGGATTAAATTAAAAGCTTGATTTTGAGCTAATTAAGGTTTATTAGATATAATTCACTTTCGAACTCTAATGAATTTAATGAATCCGATGAAATCTAATCTAATTTAATCTAATGAAATCCAATCCAATCTAATTCAATTATATCCAATTAAATTTAACCAAATCTAATTTAAATTTAACTTAATTTTCAATTCCAGACCGTTGGATTCCCTATTTTTAAACTTTTCTTTGTTTTAGATTTCCTCTACTATCTTATTCCCTTGACTCTTAATTCATGCTCTGAGGCATTATTGGAGATATTCATATGAGGAAATTTTTGCATTTAGCAAATCTTTATCTGGACTTTTCCAGGTGGATTTATTTTGTTTCTTTATTAGGGTTTTCAGGATTTTTCTCTTGTTCGTCCTTTATTTCCTCTTTTTCGTTAGTTTTATCTCTTTCTTGGACTTTAGTTTCTTCTTTTGGTTTTTCTTCTTTTGTTGAAGTAGCCTTATTTTCTGCTTTCTTTGTATAAGCGTCAAATTGTGTTAAGTCCAGCTCAGCAGCCCGCTGGGCTTTCTTAAACTCCCCTACTGCATGTCCGATCGATCGTGCAAGTTCAGGTAGTTTTTGAGGCCCAAAAAGGAAGAGAGCAGCAACCACAATTGCAACCATTTCCGTAGAACCTATCATTGATGGTTATTATTAACAATCAAATATAAAAACTCTTGTAAACCATTACGTAGTAGAATTTGTTTAACGGGCAGTTAAAAATCGACTTCCCTAAGATTAGAAATAAACTGTTTTTCAAAAGAATAAAAACTACTAAAAAAGGAAATGCCAGAAAATAAAGGCTGAAGGAAGGAAATACTGAAAAAGTGTAATCTATTCAAAACAGCCTGACAAGTAAAAGGCTGAATTCAAAAAGAACCCCAAGTAAAACTGCTACAACAGCCTGCGCAATAAAGGTTGGGTCAGGCGTCAGGAAAAGGGAGAACGCCAGAATTGCGCTGTAGATCAGCATCCGCTGCTTTTTAAGAGTACTGTAGTTTACAAGCCCCATTTTTACTGCAAACACTACAAGCAGAGGCAATTGAAAGACTATTCCGAAACCAGCCAGGATTGTAGTTACGGCTGAAAGAGTGTTCTGAACTGAAAGCTGAGCTGTGGCTATGTCCCCTGAATAGAAGAGAATATACTTGAACATTGCAGGCAGGATAATAAAATATCCTATTGCAGCCCCAAAAAGGAAGAGCAAGAAAGACGCAGGGATAACCTTGAGAAAAAAACTTTTTTCATGCGGGTAAAGCCCTTTGCCTGCAAACTTATAAAGCTGATAAAAAAGCTGCGGGATTGAAATTGCAAGAGAAAAAACCAGACACAGCTTGAGCCGGGCGAAAGTCCATTCAAGGGGAGAATACGCTGTCATTATCAAATCAGCACTCATAAATTTTTTCCAGATAAGCAGCATTCCAGTATCCGAAAATGGAAAAGAAATCATTATCCCCAAAAATAGCCAGACTAAAACAATAGCCAATCGGTTTCTAAGCTCAACCAGGTGAGCTACAACTGGTTCTTCGATGTCTCCAGGAACACCTGAAGCATATGAAGGTTTTCCTGCAATATTTCCTGCAGGAGAAGTTACATTATCTTTATTCTGTGAATTCATTTTTCTACTCTTATATACCTGGATAAATATATTAATATTAGAACATAATATTAAAGCTTATCTTAAAACTTTTTTAGAGCCATTTACATCAGTTCTGATTATTTCAAGATTTTATTTTAGGGCCTTATTGTATTCATTATTAAAATCTGTTTCCAATTACATTTCTGGAACGAATTTTTTATATTATTTGATTATAAATGATTAAAAGCTCTTAAATCAGAGGTATACTTTAGCTAAAATAAATAAAATAATATGAGTAGTCGTCACACCGACAGTAATTTTAAATTAGTAGAAATTAATAGAATGTTTAATATAATTTAAATTTTATATATATTAGTGGATATATTAATAAATTTATTGATAAAAAATAAAGAAATAATTAGATAAGTCAAATAAATTTAACTTGTACTTATAATAAAAAGCTAGTTACTCTTAATAATAGATTATATTTTTGAACTTTGGGTGCGAAAAATTAAGTCTTAAAGAATGTAATTTAATAAAGTATTAATATAATTTAGACATAATAATAAATAATTTATTCGGCTTAACTTATATAAGTAATTACCATAATTGTTGGTAAAAAGCTTATTAAATTCAAATAAATAGATTATTAAAATGAAAATTTCATTGCTAAATTAATAATAACTTTACAACGACTGTTAAAGCTCCTTAAATAATATGTAGCCTTCACATTAGATTAAATTGAATCTTTCTTGATCTTATTAATCAATAATAAATAATAAAAATCAATAAATATAACTTTGTAATTTGAATATAGTAATTTAGTTTAAGCAAATATATATTTAGAAGTGAAATAAGATTCTTCCAAATCAAAATGAAATCTTATTTGAATCAAATCTTAAAATAGCCAAACTCCCTTATTTCCAGCTCCCGATTCCAAATTTTTGTGTATTGATAAGGTTCAGATTTCACCTCAATTGCAAAATTTAGAAAGATAAAAGATTACATAACTTATAATCTGTAAATTAGAATTCAGTAGTCATAACTTAAGAGAACTAAAAAGGCAAATTGCCAGAAAAATCGCCTGAAATTCTTTGAAAAACCGGATAATTTAAAATTTAAAGTTTAAAGTTTAAGGTTTAAGGTTTAAAATGAAAAACAAAAAAGGTAAAAGGAAAGTGAATTATAAACACCCGTTAAATGTTATATAAAAATTAAAGCTATATTAGAGCTTGCTACAGATCTTCCCTGCAACATAGATAAGATTTTGGAAATTAACTAATAAATTAACTAATAGTTTCCTTTTGCGTCTCCGGATAGGTACTCAATATGTCTGAAGCCATAGAAAGTTTAAGTGTAATCCTGCTGACCCTGCGAAAGAAATTACTCGTAATTGCTGCGGTCCTTTTTACAGGAATTATTATCTCTTTACAATTTACCGGTCCCTTAATAGAGAGGATGAAAATCGATTTGCTACCTGAGGGTGCAAAGTTAGTTTATATATCTCCTCTGGAAGTAATGATGCTCCAGCTTAAGCTCTCTGTATTAATAGGGCTCCTTATTACTTTACCCATAATTGCGTTTTATACTTATAAAGGAATTAAGAAGAGATTTGAATTTAAAATGCCGATATCAGTTGGAAAGGGACAGATTATCTTCCTGAGCCTAGCAGCCATAGTTATGTTCATGCTTGGGGCCTCATATGCTTACTTTTTTATGCTGCCGCTTTTCCTTAAATACCTGTATGTCGATGCAGCAGAATCCGGGATAACTGCAACTTATTCAATCTTCAAATTCATTTCCTTTGCAGCTACAACTACCGCAATCTTCGGCTTGATTTTCGAACTGCCAATAGTACTTACTTTCCTGACCCGGAACGGGTATATAAAATATACTACCCTTGTTACATATCGGAAACACATATATATTCTCGGCATGATAGTTGCAGCTGCCATTACTCCAGGAGCGGATGTCTTCAGCCAGATGATGGTTGCAGTGCCTATGGTGATCTTTTTTGAGATCAGCCTGGTAATTGTAAGAATACTCGGAGTAAAAAGCAGTCTTTCTAAATCTGAATCTGCAATAGCTCCCGGAATCTCGAGAAGAATCTGATATAAAAAAAGGGAAAAATAATTCAAAAAGGCATCTATCTGAGATATAAGATCTCTAATCAAGGTCTTTTTTAATTTTTTTCAATTTTTATTTGATTTTTTATAATTTTTAAATAAGTTATATAATTTACATTTAAACTCTTTTTGAGTTTTTTGAGATTTCCTTTAATATTTATTTCCTTTTACTCTTCTTTTTGATTTTCTTACCAATTTTATTTACCAAATTTCTTTTTTCTAACAACCTTTTCTGAAAATCTTTTCCAATAAGCTCAGAGTCTTTTATTATACTATTATATCAGAACGCTTAATTAATTTTATTTGATTTTAATTTTTTTGATATGTGAAGCGCCTCATTAAATGAAGGCAAATGTGCAGGCAATTGCAGGTAATTGCAGGTTTTTCGTTTGCAGAACCTGCGCTTTACCGGGCAATATGCATGTAAAAACTCATAATCCGAGCATAATTTTCCTTTTTGAACCGATAAATGCTATTTTTTTATATATTTTTCTTTGAGGATACCATTCCTTCCCGGATATCGCTTGATTTTACTCTATTTCCCTTTTTCTCTGTTTGCAGGCTTGCAAGAAGGAAAAAAGCCTATAAATGGAGATGATTACTTTTTA
Source organism: Methanosarcina sp. (assembly GCA_049706495.1). Classification (GTDB taxonomy): domain Archaea; phylum Halobacteriota; class Methanosarcinia; order Methanosarcinales; family Methanosarcinaceae; genus Methanosarcina. Next base: position 5,085 of record JBNAKO010000156.1, read on the forward strand.
AAAAGAAAAAAGAAAATAAAAAAGAGAATGATAAACAATAAACAAATAAAAAATAATCTCATTTGCAAAAAAGAAACCTTTGAATAAAAGTATATTAAAATAAAAGACTTAATGAAGTATGAATAACAGTTTAAGTTAAAAAGGTCAAGTTTAAGAGATAAAATTAAGGCAAATTAAGAAACAAAATCAAGTTAGAGTATTTCTTAAAGAATTAATTTCAAGTTAAATTTGAAAAACTAAATTTTAAAGTGACTTTAGGAATTAATTCGTTTTCAAATTAGAAGAAACATATATAAAAAAGAATTATAACGAAAAGAGAAACATAAGGAAAAGAAAAACATAAGGAAAAAACCTAATAAAGAAATAGTTTTAAAGGAATAATTCTTAGTTATAATGAAAAAAATTATTTAATCTGTATTACAGTGAAACCTGTTCATTCTGAAACTTATTTATATTATAGTTATTCTCGCAAAGAATTACACTTAAAACTAAGAGAGCTAATTAAACATAGTCTAAATAATCATATTTTGGATTCATTTCAGAAAATAAGTGTAAATATTTGCGGCATATACTATAAATAATAATCTTGCCTGATAGGAGAAATTGTCATATATTATCCCTGCTGAAAATTTTAAAGACAGTTTCCAGATAATACTGGCAGAATAAAATTTATTAGAAAATAATGTATACTTATCAGTCATAATATATTTATAATATACTTTGATTAGAGAAATTACCCTTGTCTAATAGATATAGCAACAGGTACATCCACTATTTAAGACATCTATTTACTGTTTCATTTCTACTATTTAATAAATATATTTATTGTTTAAAGAGCCTGGGATTTTATGGTAAACGTATCTAAGGAATTGGAAGGGTTAAGGCAGAATTTGTTAGATCTGTCTCTTCGAAATAATCTCCTCAATTACCGCCCTTCCCAGAAAAGGACTATTTTGATCGAAAATAAAAGTCCTGAAGAGATTTATGAACTTTTTGTGCTTCAGGAAAAGGCCATGCGCTTCAGGGGGAAAGCCGGGTCCAGAAAAAGCAAGAAGAATGAAAATGAAGAACATGGAGAAGTAAATAACTCATATACTTTGGAGGATGGGACTAAAGCTTCAAAAACAGCAGAAAAAACTTCATTACCTGATCTTCTTCCAGATGAAGAAAATATCAAATCTCAGACGTTTCAAACCTCTCGTTCCGAAGCCTTCTTAGAAGCCCCTGATGAAAACGAAGCTCTCGAAAGAAAGCTTTTTTATGTTTTTAACCAGGCCAATTCTATTTTTGAAGAACAGGGATATCCGGTTCTTTATCTGGCAGCAGGCTTTCTTCAGTGGAATGAGACCAAGTCTGCAGTAAAAAACCCAAAAGCTCCTTTACTTCTTGTCCCTGTTGAACTTAAAAGAATAGGGAAAGGACGAAATTTCAGCTTGCAGTGGACAGGAGACGAAATTTTTAGCTCTATTACTCTGCAGGCCAAAATGAAAGAACTTGGAGTTCAGATTCCTGAATTCGAAATGTCTGAAGATCCCACTGGGATTAGAGAATATTTTAAGGCTGTAAATTCTGCAATTCAGGGTAAAAAGGACTGGAAAATCCTGCCTGAACTCTGTCTTGATCTATTTAATTTCAGAAAATTCGTTATGTACAAAGACCTTGACCCTGCAACCTGGCCTGAAGAAATGTCGCCTGCAGAGCATCCCTTGATCCAGAAAATCTTTGACCCTAAGGATCCCGAACCTGGAGTTTCAGGTTTTCTTGAAGAAGAAGTTGACCTTAAACTCGCGGTAAAAGATGCCTACCATATAATGGATGCGGATTCTTCCCAGATTGCAGTTATAGAAGATGCAAAGGCTGGAAAAGACCTTGTTGTAGAAGGGCCTCCAGGGACTGGAAAATCTCAGACTATTGCAAACACGATTGCAGAACTCATCGCTCAGGGCAGAAGTATCCTTTTCGTGAGTGAAAAAATGGCTGCTTTACAGGTAGTAAAAACCAGGCTGGATGCTGCAGGCCTGGGAGAGCTCTGCCTGGAAATCCACAGCAACCAGACCCGAAAAAAGGCAGTACTTGAAGAACTGGAAAAAACTCTCAACCGGACTGCTCCTGCTTCAATAAACCCTGAGAGAGAAATAAACGAACTTGAAAAGTTAAAACATGAACTCAATATCTATGCCCTTGCCCTTAAAAAGCCTGCAGGCAAACTGTATTCAAGTCTTTATAGTCTTTACGGAATAAGAGAAAAAACAAAAACTTATTTTGAATCTAAAAGCTTAAAAATGCCTCGTTATAATTTCAAGGATGTTGAGACCTGGGATCCGGAAAAATGGTCTGAGGCAGAAGCTGTTTTAGAAAAAATGGGACAATTACTTCCCCCCCTTGGGACAATCCGGAAAAATTCCTGGTATGGGTGTGAACCCGGGCTTGTTCTTCCTTCTGATTTAGGAGAGCTTGAGCTTCTTACAAATGAATGTGCCGCTGCTTTTGAGAACCTGGAAACAGCTTTAAAGACTCTCAACGACCTTACTGCAAGTTCAAAACCTTATACTCTTGGAGATATTAATGCTCTCATCGAAGCTGTGAATTTGCTTGAGAATACAAAGCCTTTGCCTGAAAAAATGCTTCAGAACCCTGAATGGGATTTGGATTCTACAAAAACAAGTGCTGAGATCCTTATTGCTAAACTAAGACAGTACAGGGAATTAAAAACTTTTGTGGACAGGACTTTTCATTCTTCAATTTATAAACTCGATACTTCCGAATTTGAAAAACTTTCTGGAAAATTCCTTAAATTTGTAAATCCAAGGTATAGAAAGCTTAAGAAAGAACTTTCCCTTTGTTATCTTTCAGATGTACCTTCTCAGGATAAAAGAGTCCTCTTAGATCTTGCCTGCGTCTCCGAATGCGAGGCTCACAGGCTTGAACTTGAAAAGGCGGAAAAAGAAGGAAAAAGATACTTTTTAGAATACTGGAAAGGTTTTGAAAGCGACCCTGCCCTCCTGGAAGAATATCTGAGATGGATTCTTCCTTTCAGGAAATATTTAAAGGATGAAATTTTCACTGAAAAATGCTCCAGGCTTGTAACGGAAGGAATTAATCATGACGCAGTAAGAACAGCAATTGATAACATAACCCTTGAGAAAAAGAGCTTTAAGGAAGCTCTTGGGAAAATTGAAACCTGCATACATGCCGACTTTGAGAAAATGTTCGGAAACAATCTGGAAGCTGTAAAATTGACTCAGCTTAAATCCAGGGTTGCCAGATGGAAAACCGAACTTTCTTCCCTGGTCTTCTGGAGCCAGTATCTGGGATACAGACAGGCCTGTCTTGAAACAGAGGCAGCTCCAATGCTTGAAGATATTGAAGCCGGAAAGATAGATGTATCGGATATTATTCCTGCTTTTGAAGGGAATTATGCCGAAATTCTCCTGAACCATGCTTTCAGGGAAAGGCCTGCCCTGTTTAGCTTTATCCGGGAAATGCACGAAGGCAAAATTAGCAAATTCACAGAACTTGACAAGAAAATCCTTCTGGAAAATAGAAAAAGAATTATCTGTTCGGCTTATGAAAGCGCTCCAAAATTAACCTTTGGAGCCTCAAGGGGCTCAGAAGCCGGAATTTTACTTAACGAATTTAATAGAAAAAGAGGCCATATGCCAATTAGGGCCCTCATGAAAAAAGCAGGCGGCCTTATCCAGAAAATCAAGCCCTGCTTCCTCATGAGCCCACTTTCGATTGCACAATATCTTGACCCAAGAAGTACTCGCTTTGATGTAATTATCTTTGACGAAGCCAGCCAGGTCAGGCCTGAAGATGCTGTTGGAGCCCTTTTACGTGGAAAACAGGTAATTGTAATGGGCGACTCAAAACAGCTTCCCCCTACAGACTTTTTTGATACGGTTGTGGACTCTCCAGAACATGAGCCAGATGATTTCACTCCGGCAAGCGATATGGAAAGCATCCTGAACGTCTGCAAACGCAGCTTCCCGGTAAAAACCCTGCGCTGGCATTACAGAAGTAAACATGAGTCATTGATTGCTATTTCAAACCAGGAATTTTATGATAACCGGCTGTATGTTTATCCCTCCCCGATGCAGAAAGATGAAAGGCTAGGGCTAAAATTTGCGTATCTTGAGGATGCAGTTTATGATAGGGGTAAAAGCGGAGCCAATAGAATAGAAGCAAGAGCTGTAGCAAGAGCCGTTTTTGAACATTTCAGTAAATATCCTGAGAAAAGTCTTGGAGTAGGGACGTTTAACATAAAGCAACAGGAAGCTATCCAGGAAGAAATTGAGGCTCTCCTTAAAGTAAATCCTGGTTTTGACCTCAATTCAGGAAATGAGAGAGAAGAACACTTTTTCGTGAAGAACCTCGAAACTATTCAGGGAGATGAAAGAGATGTTATTCTGCTTAGTGTAGGTTTCGGCTTTGATGCTAACAGGAAGCTTTCTCTGAATTTCGGGCCCCTCAACCGGGAAGGGGGAGAAAGGCGCCTTAATGTCCTCATTACTCGAGCAAGAGAAAAATGTGTTGTTTTTTCTAACTTTACTTCAAGAGACCTGCACCTGGACGAGAATTCACCTTTCGGGCTTCTCGCCTTAAAAATCTTCCTTGAATTTGCAGAAACTGGCAGGCTGCCTTTACCTGCGTGCAGTAAAGAGGATTTTGATTCTCCCTTTGAGGAAATCGTCTCGAATTTCCTTGCAGAAAACGGCTGCGAAGTTGACAGGCAAATAGGCTGTGCGGGGTACAGGCTTGACCTTGCAGTCCCCGACCCTTCTCATCCTGGTAAATATGTACTTGGAATAGAATGCGACGGAGCAAGCTATCACTCTTCCCACGTTGCACGAGACAGAGACCGCCTGCGCCAGCAGGTTCTTGAAGGGCTTGGCTGGAAAATCTATAGGGTCTGGTCAACGGATTGGTATCTGCGTCCCAAAGAAAGTAAGGAAAAACTACTTGAGGCCGTGAAAAACTCATTAAAGGAAGCAAAACAGCAGGCAAAAACTGAAAAAGGCACTGAAACTCCTGTAATAAGAGAACCTTCTTTTTGGGCTGAACCCGCAAGCAGAAAATTAATGGAAAGAGTCTCAAATATAGAAAAATCTTTGAATTCAGAACTTCTGGACTCGGAAAACCCCTCTGAACCCGCTCTAAATTTAAGTGCTTCTCTCAATTCCATTAATGAGACTCTTTTAATTGAGAGTCCAGCTTTAGATTCAACTTCGATTTCAAACTCAGCAAATAAAGGACTAAATTCAGGAGATAAAAAGAAGAAATACTTCAAAGAACCAGGATCGACCTTTATTGAAGCCAGATATCTCCCAGAGGACTCTTTTGAAGTTGAAGGGTCTTCCGGAATTGAAATCGAAGCAGAAACATATCCTGAAACTTTTTTAAAGCTTGGGGAAGGCTTTTCAGCCTCTCCAGCACCGGATTTTCTTCCGGAAATGAATTCACGGGCTGAATCGCTGGCTTTGCTGGCAAATGAAAATTCCCATAATAAACCTGCTAGAAGAACAAAAAAATCAAAACTCCTGAAGTTTAAAGCCGACCCAATATTCGAAGAAAGCCTGGATGAACCTATTCCTGAGCCAGAACCTGAAAAAATGAGTTTTTTTGAAGCCTATCCTGAGATTGATTTCAGTGCAGGGCTTCAAAAGAAAAAACGAAAAAGAATCAATGAATTTGCTTATATTTATGGCTCGGAAAAGTTTTCCGAGTCAGAAGTCGATTCCGAAGAAGATGCTTTTCCTGAAATGGATTGGAGTTCAGATTCAGGAAATGAATCCCAGAATGGCTTAGAATATAATTCAGAACGAAATATGGAAGATAATCTGGAAAATGATTCCAAAAATTATACAAAAAATAAAAAAAGTACAGATTTTGACAATGAAAAAGAAATTGAGATTAAGCTTTATTCAAGACCAGACCCCCTATCAAGCACTGAAAATATAGGCGAGCCTGCAGAAGAATCAGACTCTGAAGCTTATTCTGAGTTTTTACCAAGAAATGAGTATGATAAAAGCCCTGATCCTGTCTCTATAGAAAAAGAGATTTTTCCCGAAAAACCTGATTCCCTTGAAGCTGCTGTTCCTCTTTATAGGATCTGTCTTATCCCTGAGCTTCAACAATTTACAGATCTCTCCGAGATCTCTGATAGCAAACTTGAAGCAGCCCTTATAAGGATTATAGAAATTGAAGGCCCGATTCATACTGATGTCCTGCTTCAGAGGATAAAATCAAATTCAGGAATTCAACGTATCATCGGGAAAGTTAAGCAAAGAATAGTTGAAGTCTTATTACTTTCCGAAAATTCGGGAAAAATTAAAAGAGCCGGGGAATTCTACTGGCCGGTGTCTGAACCTGTCTCTCTCCTGCGCAGGAGAGATGAAGATACCCCAGCAAAAATCGAATGGATCTGTGATGAAGAGATAAAAGGAGCTCTCAGGTTTGTCCTTAATTCTCAGTATTCCACACCGCTTGAGGATTTGATTGTGCAAACCTCAAGAGTACTGGGCATAAAAACTACCCGTAAAAATACCTGGGAAAGAATTGAAAGACTTGTGCAGTCAGGAATTAAAAATAATGAATTGACTGTTATGCCCAATGAAATGATTTATTTTGTGGAATGAAAATTCTATAATTAAATTTTTGTAGATTATTTGTTTTCGTTATTTGTATTTTATTACAATGGGAGCGCAGAGGGTCACGAATACCCCATCCTTAGGGTGGGGTGGCCGCCCGCAATTC
>JBNAKO010000157.1:0-22721 GCA_049706495.1 Methanosarcina sp.
GTAAAATTTGGTAGTCCACTAATAATCGGTTGATATTTCTCCGAGAATTCACAGATTCGCATTCCACTTTCATTTTTTGCTTTATGCACGCTCAATTTCTTTTATGCAGATAAGCTTAGAAAGCAGGCACAGGTGAATAATGTATATTCAAAGATGAAATCTCAACCAGTTAATGATGCACAACCTAAAATTTGAGATAGAAAAATGAGGGAAAAAAATAATAGAAAATTTAACAGAAAGAAATTAAAGAAAAATTGAAAAAATCCTCAATTTTCCTTACAAAATATTAATTCAACTACCCGATTAATTTGAGCCAATATTAATAATTGATATAGAATTATCAATCCGATCGATATTAATTTACTTCAGTTTTGGTTAATATCAACTTACTCCGGGATAAGGTTCTTCAGGTAACTGAGTAGCCCCCCGTGGTCTTCTAGCACCATATCTGCATGCTGTACTTTTTCGGGTTCAAGCATGCTTGCAACCGCAACACAATAAAGTCCTGCCCTCTTGGCAGCGGTAATCCCTAAAGGTGCATTTTCAATTACAATACATTCGTTTTTTGTCAGGTCAAGTTTTTCAAGTGCTGTAAGAAATGGGTCGGGATCAGGTTTTCCGCGTTCAAGGTCGCTTCCTGTGACTATAGCGTCAAAACAATTAGGGAAAAACTTGTTTACAACTTTTTGTACCGTATTGCTATTTGACCCTGATACCATGGCAAGTCTAAAGTGCTGTTTCAATTGCTTGAGACATTGAGGGATTCCCTCAAAAGGTTTTATCTCATCAAATTTAAGCACTGCACGCTTCTTTTCAGGTAATTGCTCAAAATGCCAGACCTCAGGCTCTTTCCCGAATTTCTGAAAAATAGAGGTAATTAATCTTTTATCATTTGAGCCTTCAAGCTCGTAAATATCTTCTCTTTTGATAGAAATCCCCACTTGCTTGAAAGTTTCAACCCAAGCATCAGCCTGAAAACGCATGGAGTCTACAAGAACCCCATCCACATCGAAAATGATTGCTTTTAACATCTATAGATAGATTGTTATAATCTATAATAAATTTTATGAGAATAGAAGTTTATTAAAATCTCTATATAGAAAAATTTTAATTAAGCTTTAAGGGTTAGCAAAATTAGTTTTTTAAGACCCTTTTTTAAGATCTGGTTTTTCAGCTAAAATATTTTTCATATAAGAGCCCGCCCAGCCAGTATCCAAAAAGTCCAAAGATAAGAGTTCCAGGGGCATAAATAGGAAGTTTAGAGGTTTCATAGTGATATAAAAAATTAAAAAATAAAAGATAAGAAATTAAAAAAACCAAAAACCCAGCTATTTCAAGCTGTTTTTTTCTAATCTTCAGAAATATCAGGACTCCTTTCTTATTTTAAATACACTCAAATAGCTTAAATAAACTTTAATAAATTTTAATAATTTAATGGATTATAATTCTTAAAATTATCTATGATGTTTCCAATTTTATTAATGTCTTTAATTTTATTTATCAAATTTTTTTGGGTTATTTCCCTTAATATTTCTTAATTGATTTATTTTCGATTTTTACTCAGATTTTACACTTTATATGCTTTCTTTCTGTTCTCCTTTTCCTTCTCCTTCCTTTTTAAAATCAAGGGAAACAGAGTTAATGCAGTAGCGTTTTCCAGTAGGCCCAGGCCCATCGTCAAAAACATGTCCAAGATGGCTGCCACAGCGGGAACATACTATCTCAATTCTATGCATGAAATAACTGTTATCTTCCTGCAATCTGACTTTATCACTGGAAACTACATCATAAAAACTTGGCCAGCCTGTTCCGGACTCAAATTTGGTGTCTGAAGAGAAGAGTTCCTGCCCACAGGCAGCACACGTATAGATCCCTTTCTCCTTGTTGTAATATAGATTCCCGGAAAAAGGTCTTTCTGTGCCTTTCTGTCTCAGGACATGATATTGTTCAGGAGTTAAAATTTCCTTCCACTCTTCTTCCGATTTCTTAACTTTATTTTCCGTCTTTTCCGTCTTATTATCTGCCACTAATAAACCCCCTGATGCAAATAGATATTTCAGGAAACAATCTTAAAACTGTACAGTTTTTTGATGTAAAGCTTAATCCTGAAAAATAAAAACAATTAATAGATATATAGCTATATAATTTATAAATAAAGGTATATAAATAGATTTAATCTCTTCCTCTTTAATCTATTAAATAATTCATTTAATTAAGAATGATATCCGTAAGTATTTTAATGTGGGTTTAACTCTTGCGAAGAAATAAATATATTATATAATGATTATTATATATAGAGATTATTATATACAAATGTGATATAATATTGTACAATATTAGAGATTAGTAGTACAATAATATTGTTAATATTATAGTATCTGGCTCACATATGTCTTAAAGGAGATTTAATTAACCTGCAAATCCGGAGTATTATGGAGGAAGAGTCGAACACAGGAAAAGACCACAGCATAATAACTGCAGCCATTATTTTTTTATTAATTGGGGTCACATTTGGAGTTATAATTGTAAAGCAAATTTTCCTTGGAGATTTTGCACTCTCATTCTTTCTTTTAGTCCTAGGAATGTTTTTCTTTGCATCTGCGCTGGAAATGGAAAGCGGGATAGGAGAATGGATTGCTTCTCTTGGCTGGACTTTAAATATGCTTGGAGGCATTCTTTTTTATCAATATAAAACAGGGAACTGGGAAAGCTGGGCTTATGTATGGCCATTGATTTTTCCTGCAGGGATAGGACTGGGACAGCTGCTTTACGGAGTAGTAAAAGCCAGAAGAGATCCTATTGAACGTGGAAAGACTTTAGTCCAGATAGGCTTGGGATTATTTGTTCTCGGGTTAATTTTATTTACTTTATTCTTTTAATAAATTGAAATATTTAAAGTTTTAAAAAACTTTAAGATTTTTTAATCTTAACATGAATAAATTCTGTTTTTACTTTTTTGCTATTTATTGTTATACACAGGTTTATTCATGCCTGAGAGAGTCTACAGGTTTCATTTTTGCAGCTTTCCTTGCAGGGTAGACCCCGGAGATAAAACCGACTACAATAGCGACAAGGAACCCGGCTATTATCAAAGTTAAGGGAAATACAACAGGCAATTTAAGAAAGTTTTCTACGCCATAAGCACTTGTTATTCCTAAAATGCCCCCTAAAAGGCCTCCAAAAACTCCAAGCAGGATAGATTCAACCATAAAAATAAAAAGAATATCTGAACCCGTGTATCCTAGAGATTTGAGGACTCCTATTTCCCTTGTCCTTTCAGTAACGCTTACAAGCATAATATTCATAATCCCTATAGATCCGACAAGAAGAGAGATTAAAGCAACAGAGGTCAGGAAAGAACTGAGAGCCGCTGCCATCATATCTGTTTGTTTTAAAATTTGAGCCTGATTAATGAGCACATACGGTCTGGAATCTTTATCTTCGAATTCCCTTTCCGAAATCCCAAAATTACGGGCAAGACGTTTGTCAACATCATCGGAAATATTTTCGATGATTGCAGCATTGTCAGCCATTGCGAAAACTCCCCCGTAATCTTTTTCATCAAGGATTTCATTCATGACATTTATTGGGATCAGGACAGCCTTGTTGTCATCATAAGCCTGAATAAATGTATTTTTAGGGTTTTGAATTATCCCCTTGACCTTAAAAGTTTTAGTAACCGTTTTATCTTCACTAAGTCTGAAAGTTATATCTATGGAGTTTCTGACTGAAATATTTCGGTCAAACTTATCATTTGCAATATCATATCCGAGAATTGCCACGTACCCGTCGTTATCATTAATAAAAGTCCCGGTCTTGAGCTTGCTATTTGCCACTTCGTCGTAAGCATCCCCAACTCCGCTTACCATAATATTTTTTGTCTGGGACATATAGGTAACTTCGGCACTCTGTGATTTAAGCGGGGAAACTCCGGAAATCCCCGGAGTATTTTCTACGATTTTCAATTCATTGTCATAGAAAATCTTTGGTTCCATTCCCTGGATGTAAATGAAATTTGACCCTAAATTTGTTACCTCATTCGTAAAATGCTGGTTAAAACTCGCTCCGAGAGACACATTTGCGATAACGGCTGCTACCCCTATAACAATTCCAAGCACGGTAAGGGTTGAACGCAATTTTGCACTTTTAATACTGCCAAGTGCAATTTTTCCTGCGCTAGAAAGGCGGATCATATTTTAAGAACTCCGTTTTACTTATTTTGAAAAGAGTATAAATCCAATTTATGAGAGAATCAATTTTGCTTGAATGTGCTTTAAATGAACAACTCAAGAATATAAACTCTACTAAACTATAAAGTTTAAAATAATAGGGTTTAGATGCTCAAAATAAAAATTTATAGAAATTATACATACTTTATCGATATTTTAAAGAGAATATCTAGATAGTTTATAGATATTTGACTGGAAAACATATTAATTTTAGAAATAATGCCAAAATTAAATAATAAATAGAAAAATAGAGGTATGAGGGCTTTTAGAGGGGCATTAAACAATATAAAGAAGCATTAGAAGGCATTAGGAATATAAGAGAGGTTTTAAATGGATCTTATAATTCGTACTGAAACTGCATCTGATTACCAGGTAATAACAGACGTGAATAATCTTGCATTCGGGCAGCCAGCTGAAGGGGAACTTGTTGAAAAGCTCAGAAATAACCCTAATTTTATTACAGAACTTTCTCTCGTAGCTGAAATAGATGAAAAAATCGTTGGACATATCCTTTTTTTCCCAATAAAGATTAAATCAATATCAGGAAAACAAAAGCATATCGTTTCACTTGCTCCAATGGCAGTTATTCCTGAGTTCCAGGGCCGGGGAATAGGAGGACAGCTTATAAAAAGAGGGTTGGAAGCCTGTCTGGAAGTAGGGTACGATTCTGTTGTAGTTCTCGGGCATCCGGAATACTATCCAAGGTTCGGATTTAAGCAAGCATGTACCTGGAAAATAAAAGATCCTTTTGGAGCACCTGATGAAGTATATATGGCAATTGAATTAAAAAAAGGAGCTCTTCAAAACATCAGTGGTGTTGTGGAATACCCTGATGAATTCCTGAAGGTTTAAAAATAGAAAATTTAGATAAAAAGTAATGATAAAAATAAATAAAAAATGAAAATTTAAAAAATTTGAAATAAATTTGAAATGGAAACAAAAACAGAATAAAAAAGATAATATGGTGTAGAAAAAAAAGAGGATAAAAACAAAGATCGTAGAAAAATCTTAAATCGAAGGGCTTAAACCATGTTCAATTCTATTAAAGCTTGTACCTGAAGCAGGGGGAGCTGATATCAATTTTCCTAATTCTTTTGCTTTTTCTAGCATTCGGGGTCTGAAAGAAACTTCGAGTACATCCGTACCTGCTACAATGACGGTTTCAAGGATATCAAAACCCAGATAATAAAAAATGCCTGCAGTATATTCAAAATACGGTTTAAAGGCGTCTCTATCCGAACTCCCCTGAGAGAAAACAAGAATTAACTTTTTATTATCCAGCCGGCTTGAAAAATTAGGCTTTAAAAAGGCTGTCAGACGGTCAACAAAAACTTTAGTCTGTCCAGTCATCTGCCACATATAAACGGGGGAACCAAGCACAACGGCGTCTGCAGCCAGAATTTCCTGATAAAGTTTCTGCATACCGTCTTTTATAACACATGAGCCGGATTCCAGACATCTGCAGCATGCATCACACCCTTTGATATCTAGAGAGGCCAGATTAAAACTAACTTTATCAGCACCATTTTCAGCAGCGCCTTCAAGAATGGCATTTACAAGCTTTGCTGTATTTCCGTTAATGTTAGGACTGCCCACTATTCCAAGAATTTTAATTTTATGACCCCCTCAAAAATCTAAAAATACGAACATTTGATAGAAATATTTAAAGTATAAACAACTGCTCAACATAAAAATGTTTCTCTTATCTTTAAATCATGAGGATTCTTCCTTAAAACGTGATCATTTGACATAAAAACTATCTAAAAATCATAAGGAAAAATGAAGCGGAAAAATTTGAAAAAAATTAAAAATTAAAAATAAAGAATAAAAAAGATGCAAGAAAAAAACAAGATGAAAGAAAGAACCAGATGAAGGAGAGAACAAAGGAAAGGAATAAAGAAAAAGAGAAGGAAAAAGGAAAAAATAACAACGGATTGAAGGAAATAGGAAAGAAGAATGGAAAAATAAGAAAAAAAGGAAATAAAGAAACATTAAATAAAAAACACGAAATAGAAAAAGAAAAAAAAGAAAAACTCCAAAGAATCTATCGCATGATTCTTTTAAAAAATTCTTTTTTTAAGTTTTCCTTTTCATTCTTACTTTTAAAAGGGTCGAGATTCCAAGTACTGCAACTATTACCGACATTATATTAAATCCCGGAAGTTGAGTTTCGTCTTCTCCAGCCTGAATTTTTACGGGCATGCCAGTATAGTTTTCATAATTGAAGATAGAGACTCCAAGGAATGCAGAATCGTTTGAATAATAATCCGTAAGGGAAGCAAAAAGCTCCTGAATAGAGAACCTGTCTTCAAAACCTTCTTTCACAGAAACTTCTATTATTCCTTGAGAGCCTGCACCTCTAATCTCTCCCATCTGAGGAGCAATTGCATCAACAATATTCGGTACGGAATTAAGCTGCTTATCTTCTGTTCCGGTATCATAAGCTCTAACAACAAAAAAATCCACGAAAGGAGCTATTTCTTCTACCAGGGATGCCCCATTATCATATGGAATATTTGCTGAAATAGATACATTTTCTGCAAGGTTCTTTTCTGCGGTCTCAAAAAGCAGCTTGTAATCGGAATAGTCTTCAGGACTTTCGCTGCCTGAAAATTGTACATAGATTTCAATTCCGTCAAAAGGAGCAAGAGATTTTTTGTTATAATTAATTACAGTATTCAGGGTCTCTTCACAGAAGTTTAAATTTTCCTGTTCCGTACAATTAGCATCTTCCAGAATGATAGCATGTACGGAAATCCCATCTTCATGTGCCATTTTTACAAAACGCTCATATTGCCAGACATCTTTACCGCTTACAGTAAGAAAAATAGTATCGAGATTTGAAGAATCAAGCTCCTTTACAAGTGCATTAAAGTCGTACTGATAAGGAGACGAGAGCCTGATTCCTGAAGTGTCAACTATGTAGTCTGGATAAGAGGTATTATTCGAATTAACATTCGAACTGGTTGCCTGCTCTTTGCCCGGATTTTCCTGTACCGGTAAAGCTTCTTGAGGCTCGGAATTTAGGGACTCAGCTTCTGAAGCCGGGCTTGTTTCATTTTCAGACTCTGGCTCCTGATCAGTTTCTACTTCGGAAGCCTCTTTGTCAGGAACTTCTTTAGAAGAGTTTTCAGAAATATCCTTCTCTGGATTACTTAAGCCTGATCTGGTTTGCATAAAGGAGTCAAAGGTGACAGCAGGCTCATTTTCAGTAAATTTACGGACAAACGCATAATTAACAGCCATATAGCCTGTATTTTCCGAAGAAGGGTTGGAAGCTGCAGAGAGATAGACATGCATCGGAGAATCAGGAATAGAACTACTTGGAGAAAAATCCATTTTTGGGTCTATAACCCCGTTTTTAAACCAGGTAACCTGACGCTTACCGTTGTTTTCAAACCAGGCGATTCCAGATGTGTACCATTCTCCTTCAGAGATACCATCATTGAGTATACCGGGGGCTCTATCCCTGTCGTTTCTGGAAATTGTTTCCCAGCTTACCCGGGTTTCCCCCTCCCGTTCAGTTTCATGTTTGATCTCATTTTTACTTGTATCAACCTGATCTTTAAAACCCTGCCCTAGCACAGGGCCTCTCTCATCTTTCCCTGTAGTAGCTTTTAATCTTTTTACTACAAACATAGAATTAATTTCAAAATCAGCTTTACTGTAAATCATAGACGAGTCATATGCATGGACCTGAGGGGCCAGAATTTTACATATTCCGTCCTCTACTTCAACTTCTCCGCCACCTGCTTTTTTTATACTCCAGTTAATTTCATTCAATCTGGTGCCGTCAAAGTCATCAAAAAAATCAAATGTATCTTTCCCGTTACTTTCATCCCTAGCATCAGGATTCCCGTATTTCATGCTGATTTTAATTTCTTCGTCAGCAGGGATGGACGGAATTTTAACCCAGATTGAAGCTTCTTTATTCTTAAAATCCCAGTTTTCAATCCAGTAATCAAGATTTTTTTTCCCAGAAAAGAAGCGAATATCAGAACCGTCATTTTTTATTTTTGAAAAATCGAAATTTGAAGAATCCAGAACTATACAGACAGGATAATCTATCAGATTTTTGCCTGAATTTTCCTTAATAACAATATCCTGAACATAATTCCAGGGGTCATCTTTTGTAGACGGATCTTGAGTATCATTTGCTGCAGCATACGTGCAGCCTGTGAATAAAACTATGAAGAATAAAGAAACAATTCCACACAAAAGAAATAATCTTTTCATACTCGACAGCCTCTTCTTAGCCATTTTCAAATACAATAAAGATAATATAAACCTCTTAACAGGTACTAGTTATTTTCCCAAAAACAATAAACCTTTTCATAAAGCTTTGTATAAAATAATAAAGACAATAATAATACTCCTGCAATAAGATATTGAAATAATTATCTCAATTAAACTGCACCAAGGATAAATGCATATTGGTTTTAATCAAAACGAAACCAATATAATTTTTATTAAAAGAAAATCGGTATAAAATAACATAAAAACCATATAAGAACTAAAAAATAAAAGACAATAAGAAAGAGAATAAAAAAGAGAATAAGAAATAAGCTATAAAATAAGCTATAAAAAGATTTTAAAAAGAGAAACCAAATAATTAAAAATTAAAATAAAAACTTTAAAAAATATAGAAATAAAAAATATTCAATAAAATAAAGATATTAGAATAAAGAAATAGAAATAGAAATCTGAAATAGAAACCCGAAATACTAATAAAGAATCTTTGCAATTATTAAAGAATGACGCTTTTATCCAGTGCTGAATTAAGAAAACTTATACAGGCAAACCCCCCTTTGCTTGAAAATGCAATTGATATAGAAACTCAGATCCAGCCTAACGGCCTTGAACTTACTCTAAAAGAAATAAAAACAATAGAAGGAGCTGGAGCTGTTGATTTTGATAATTCTGGAAGAAAAGTTCCGGATTCTAATCCGCTTGAATTTGGGAATGATGGGTGGATTCACTTGCCCAAGGGAATTTATAAAGTACTTTTTAATGAAATCGTGAATATTCCTATGGACCTGGCTGCTATTGCAAAGCCCAGATCAAGTCTTATTCGATGTGGAGCTACTCTTGAGACTGCAGTATGGGATGCAGGATATAGAGGACGGAGCGAATCCATGCTTGTGGTTTATAATGAGGCAGGTTTCAGGTTAAAGAAAGATGCCAGAATTATGCAGCTTTTATTTTATACGCTGGATACAAAAGTCGAAAAGGGGTATTCAGGCATATATCAGAACGAGAATACACAGTGAATTTCTTAGATTTTATAATTATTTTTGTTAAAATATTATTTAAAAAGCAGTTTAATTGGTATTATTTTATTTTTATTTTTAGTTTATTTCATTTCGAATGATTTCATTTAATTTTAGAAATTATTAAATGTGTAAGCGTTCTCTTTAGAAAATATATAGATAAAGTATATATTATCTGATCCGTATATCAAAAGCCTATGAGCAGTATAGGAAAATCCATACGAATGGAACGTATTTTCGATAGGAATACTGGCAATGCCATTATTATTCCTATGGACCATGGTGTAGGTGCAGGACCTATTGCAGGGCTAAAAAACCTTCAGGACGCTGTAAACAGGGTTGCAGAAGGAGGGGCAAATGCTGTTCTTGGGCATATGGGACTTGCCAAGCATGGACATAGAGGATACGGACATGATGTAGGGCTTATAATTCATCTGTCTGCTTCAACTTCTCTTGCCCTTGACCCAAACCATAAAGTACTGGTAACAACTGTAGAGGAAGCCTTAAAAGTTGGGGCTGATGCGGTTTCAGTCCATATTAACGTGGGCGCTGAAGACGAATTCGAAATGTTAAAGGGGCTTGGGTATGTTGCAAGAAAGTGTGATGAGTGGGGAATGCCTTTGCTTGCTATGATGTATCCACGCGGAAAAAAAGTCCGTTCGGAATATGATGTGGATGTGGTAAAACATGCAGCCCGAATAGGAGCTGAACTTGGGGCAGATATAATCAAGACAAATTATACAGGCAGCCCTGAAACTTTCAAGGAAGTCGTTGACGGATGCCCTGTACCTGTAATCATTGCAGGCGGCCCCAAGATAAATTCAGAAAAAGATCTTCTGGAAATGGTGGAGGGTTCTCTTCAGGCAGGAGGGCGCGGAGTTGCAATAGGAAGAAATGTTTTCCAGGCTGAAGATCCCACAGGACTTGTAAGAAGAATTGCAAAAATTGTCCATGAAGGCGTGAGCGCAGAAACCATGGGAAATATGGGGAAATAAGCTGACGTATAAGCCTTAATTATAGATACGGTCGCAAATATTTACACTCATTTCTTAAAAGAGCTCTATAATGATTTAGACTATGTTTAATTGGCTCTCTCAATTTTAAGTGTAATTTTTTGCGAGAATAACTATAAAACAAAATTGAAACAAAAAGCAAAATAAGAAAAATCTGAAATGAAAAATATATTTTAGTTCTTGCAGTGGAAATAAAGGGGACTTAATATTAAGAAAAAAAGTCCACTATAAAACTAAGAAACTAAAATAAAGAAATAAAGTTAACACTTCAATTAAGTTTTTAAAAATTAATTAAGTTTCAGGAATATATATAAGCTTCTAAAAATAAACACCAGTAGGTTAAGGATTGTATATTGAAAAACCCTGATATCAAGCTTACAGTGCTCACAAAAAAGGATTTTCAACATACTGATCTTTGCTAAAATTTTCGAGTTATAACTGTCTATATTATTTCTTTTAATATTACGCAATAATTCTTTTATTTTTAATGTATGTTCTTTTTTTTAGTGTATGTTAATATTAAATTAATATTTACTTATTTATTTATTTATTTATTGATTGATTGATGTATTAATTTGATATTAAATTTGAGTGGTCTTTAGCATCAAGTTTCTTAACGCTTCAGCTGCCTGTAAATTAAAGATAAAACACAGTTAAACTAATAAAATAACCTACAATAACCTACAATAACCTGCAGGATTTAACTCTATAAATTATAGAGAAAGAGAAAATAATATGAATCTGTTGATAAATAATATCGTAGAAATATAAAATTCATAAAATATTACATCTAAAAAAATATAATATATTTTACAAATATACTGTTAAAAAATATAAAATAAAATAAAAAGAAATATTGTCCAAACATTTAATTGGCTCTTAGTATTTTTTTTCAAGCTTTTTTTCCTAATAATGAGAGAAAATTTTCTGAACTCTTTTTATTCATATATATTCTTTACAAAATGAAAAATTAATGTATAGATTCCAGTGGAAATAAAGGGGTATTTTATTAAGAATAAAGAAAAATGAAAGATGGAAGCAAAAAGCAAATTAGCATAAGTAACTTCAAATTTAAAATTAATAATAACACAACAGCATTTAAAAATAAAATATGAAAAATTAGTTAAAACGTCATAAGATACTAAAAAGAAAATATCAGATATTTTAGAATATGAAACAAATAAAATAATTTATTTAGAAAAATATATAGGAAAGATACAAAAAAAGAAGAAACAAAAGAAATATTGAGACTTAAAGAAATCAACTCCCTACATGTTCCAGTCGAAATATAGGGGTCCCTCTAAAGGACTTAAATGTGAGAAATAATTATAAAATATTATAAAAAGCAAAACAGTAACTGAAATAAACAATATCAAACGATTGTCCAAAAATAGAAACCATTGTGCAAAAATAGAAATCAATTTAAGAATAAGAATTAGAGAATAAAGATAAATTAATAATAGCAGAGCAATAAAAATAAAATATAAAAAACAAAATATAGGAAAAAGTACAGAGAACGTAAAAGAAACTAAAAAAGATTAAAAGAAAATAATATATGTTTTAAAGAACCGAAAACAGTAATTTTTACTTAAAAGAAAATTCCGACTAGATATCGATAAACGGCACAAGGTCGCAACCAGTACACTTCAAACACATGGTTTTTGCAAGCCTTGGGTCAAGTCCATACTTTTCAAGAATTCCAGTTTCAATTTTTGCAAGCTTTAAGATGCGTGCAGCAGACGGCCGGTCCGTAAAACAATCTTTGACCCTCAAAGGATGAGGATTTACAGGCCTGAGAATAGGGATCACTCCTATTTTTGCAAGAGTCTCTATCCCTGCCTGGACAGAACCATCACTTTCTCCAAGTCCGATTATAAAGTTACTGAAAACCCGGTTTTTTCCAAAAATATCTACAGCATCTTTGAGTCTATCCAGGATATAATTAAGGGACAGCCCTCCGCATACCTTTTCAAAAATTTCACGGTCCATTGTTTCAACATTGTATTTGACTTCAAAAACTCCGGCCTCATAGAATCTTCGGGAACAGTCCTCAGTAGGATATACGGAAACTCCTATAGGGATATTATATTTCTTAAGTTCAGGAAGCAATTCAAGTACCCGCTCTACCTCCCCTTCTATCGAATTTTCAACTCCTGAAGTCAGGGAAATAGCCTCCAGATTTCCTGTTTTTAAAACTTCATCTATTACACTCAATACTTCAGTTTTAGTCTTAACATGTCCCTGTAATTTAGGCACAGGACAATATTTGCAGTCATAAATACACTTTTCGCATAGAGTAATAAAGGCCTGGTTAGGACAATGTGCAGGAGCAGGCTCAAGTTCCCCCCGAGTGAGTTCTTTTCCTTCATAGAAAAGCGTAACATTTTGACATTCTCCATATCCCTCTTTTCCGGATAGTACTTTTTCGGTTTTCAAAATAGAGAGGGGAGAACCTTCTTTTATACTAAGTCTAATACGTTTTTCTCCTGACCTGAAAAATATCGATCCAGTACCTGCTCCAGGCCCGGCAGTAGATCCTCTGGATTTTGGAATCAGCAAAGGATCAATAGAAACTGACCCTATTGAAAGAAGGAGAGCCTTCAATTCCGGTGTTAGTAATTTGCTTTGCATACAAATGTTCCCTGTTTATTCTCCTTAAACCGAACTTTTTCTGATCTAAGTTAAGAAGTATATAAATTCTTTGTCCAAAATCGAAAACATATAAAACTTAAATAAAATTGTCCATCCTAACTTAAAATTGATCTAAATGAAAATGGAAAAATGTAAGCCGTAATTTAAAGAATAGCAAATATGTCAAGAATAACAACATGTTATATAGGGAATATAATATTTAAAGTAAAAATTTTAAACCAGTGAACTAAAATTGATAACATGATGAAATATTAGTTTAATGATATAAGATTAACTGTTGAAAATATTATATACATTGAGCTTCTAGTATTAATTGCGTTCTCATCTCTTCAACACCCCAGTAAATATCTACTCCACATATAAAGAGATAAAGAGAAGAAAGCCTAACAAAAACTCGCAACCCATGAGTTAATTATCTCACTATCTCTTCCCAAATAAAAGCATCTCTTAACGCCGTTCGGAACTTCCAGGTTTTAGATGAGAACGCAATCCTCTTTTCCAAAATAAAAAAGTCAATAATCGGATAATATGAGAATTGTTTATATCTTGATTTTTTGTTTTTAAAAAGCTATCTCTCTTAAATAAATCTTCGAATATTTTCCTTAAGAAGTGTAAGCTACTTAAATAAATTTTTTTCTGAATATTCATTCTCCAAAGTCTTTTTATTAATAAATATACCCTACAGAAATTGCAAATAAACCAAAAAAGTAAATAAAAAGTAAATAAAGAGCTGATCCTAAAACTCCAAACTACTTCTTCCAAATTTGCGTTTCAGATTATCATTGAGCTTTTGATTACGGAATTAAATTTGAAAAATCAGAATTTATTAGAGAAAAATGGGTTTTGGGATAGCCTCAAAAAATAAATTAGATTATTACCCTTCTTAACAATAGAAAGTAACCGAAAAGCCATATGCCGTTAAATCAAATTTTAATTCCAGAAGAAACTATTTTTTTAAAATCCCTAACTTAACTCAGAAGGGTTCTCTATAACTTTAAACATAAATTGATCCTATCGAATAAGCAATTGATTCTTCAAGTAAGCAAAGAAAAAGATAATAAATTTTTGCATATCAACCTGCTTCAGTAAGGTATTGCCAGGCAAATATTAAGTCCTCTTAGTTGGAGTTGCAAGTGAAAAGGATCCCGTTTTCATAAGACAGGGTTTAGGAGCCAGAAGAACTGTATTTATATATTATTAAATCGGGACTTTCAATTTTATATATCATAAAATATATTATATTTTTCAGACTATACAAGAATAATTTTCTAAATAAAAAAGGGAGCAGAAAAGTGCACATAATAATTATAGGAGGCTTTCTCGGAAGCGGGAAAACTACTACTATACTGAAAGTCAGCAGGCAGCTTACTAATTTAGGAAAAAGGACTGCGATTATTGTAAATGAAATAGGAGAAATCGGGCTTGATGGAGATATTCTCACAAGCCCCGGGATTAAAACTGAAGAGCTTACAAGCGGCTGTATTTGCTGTACACTCAGGATCAGTATCCAGTATACCCTTCAGACCCTTGAAGAAGAATTTAAACCTGATGTAATTATTATTGAACCAACAGGAATTGCTTTCCCTGGGCAAATAAGGGAAGAAATTGAAACAATGGGAATTTCAGAGCTTTCCTTTGCCCCCATAATAACACTTGTAGACCCAGGGCGTTTCGGGACAGAGGCAAAAGAAATTCCAAAATTTATTGAAACTCAGATAAAAGAAGCCCAGATCCTTGGAATAAATAAAATAGACGCGGTATCTGAAGAAATAATTAATTCCACTGAGGAAATGCTTCACGAACTTAACCCTGAAGCACAAATCCTTAAGTTTTCTGCAAAACTCGGGGACGAACAATTTGAAAAGCTGCTTTTTAGTCTGACAACGCAGGAGCTTAAAAAACCTTATAAAGAACCCAGGCAAGATCAGGAAAGAAAAAACTCAATTGAAATGTCAGACGTTTCAGCTTATTCAACCCTCTACAATCTGACATTAAATTCCAGCCATCCGGAAAAAGGTGTTTTCTTTATAGAAGATAGTCTCAAAGCAATTCAGGAGAAACTCAAGGAAATTAATCCCGAATTTATAGGCCATGTGAAACTATCTCTAAAATTGCCTGATTTTACGGTAAAAGGAGGCCTGGTTTCTTCTGATAAGAGTCCTGAGATAGATGTTCTCAACGATCGGAAAAATAAAAAAACCGAACTCAGAGCACTTTCTGCAATTACAAAGGTCCCAAAAGACGAGCTTGTAGAAATTCTTGAGGGCGTACTTGAAGAAAACCTCTCAAGATCAGGAGTTATTTTTGAAAAAAAGCTTGACAAAAGAGAAAACAAAGATATAATAATGAACATAGTTGAATATAAAAGGGAGTAAAAAATCAATTTATTATATTGATTTAATAATCCAATTTAATTTATAGTATTGGCCGCAAATATTTACACTTATTTTCTGAAAGGAATTCAAAACATAATGATTCAGACCATGTTAATTGGCTCTCTTAATTTTAAGTGTAATTCTTTGCGAGAATAACTATAATAATCCAATTTAATTTAATGTTCTAATTTCATTTAATAACTTAATTTGATTTAATACCTTAATTTAATATTTTAATTTAATAGTCTATTGATTAAGACCTTAATCTACTGATTGCAGTAGGATATAGATAGGAAATAGGAGCAGATTGTAAAATAATAATCCTGACAAAAAAATAATTGAAGATTCATGCTGAAGATTTAGACTGGAGTCAGGATATTAAGTTGTATAGGTTGCAAAAAAAATCATAGTTATACTCGAACTTTTCGCAACTTTAGAAGTATTTGAGTGAAAATATAAATAGAAAATGGAGTTTTTACATGACTGACGGCATTGATGAAATTGATGATTATTTTGAGAAAAAAGGAGAACCAGGCGAAGGAGAAGCAGTTAAGTTAGAACACATGATGATGGAAAAAGTTTCCATAAATCCTGTAAGGAGAAAACTTCTCAGGATAGTTGGAGTCTTCGGGAAATCTGAAAAAGAACTAAAAGAAGAATCCGGACTTAGTGAATTTTTCTTTAAATTTAATATGGATTTTTTGCTCAAGGAAGGATTCTTAAAACTTGAAGATGGGATGTACCGCTTAACTGATACCGGAATTGCGCTACACGACTCTGTGTGCTAAAAAAATAGTTTCATCTTTTCTTTTTTTATATACATCAGGACATATAATTTTTGAACTTGCCCGTTAACTCCATCCTGCTTTTTCAAGGCTTCCTTTTGCTAAAAAGCGATAAGTTTTTATGTTTGTCGGATTAATGGCGTTATGATCAAACTTTCGATATTCTCTGGAAGTTCCAAAAACGCCTATCTAATTTCCAAGTATTATCGATAATTAAAAGGAGTGTGAAAAAATATGCCAGCAATAGTTAATGCAGATGAATGTTCTGGATGCGGAAGCTGTGTAGATGAATGCCCCTCTGAAGCAATTACCGTTGACGAAGAAAAGGGCTGCGCAGTTATCGATCAGGATGAATGTGTAGAATGCGGTGCATGCGAAGAAGCATGTCCAAACCAGGCAATTAAAGTAGAAGAATAAAACGGCACTAACTTGGAATAATTTTTATTCCATTTTTCTTTTTCCTTTTTATCAATTATTTTTTACTTTCCGGAGGTAGCTTTTTAGATGGTATCAATTAAAGCGGGTATTTTAGGCGCTACAGGCGCTGTTGGGCAGAGATTTGTAGAAGCACTGGCAAACCATCCCTGGTTTGAGATTACAGCCCTTGCAGCATCCGAAAGAAGTGCCGGCAAAACATATAGAGAAGCCGCAGGCTGGAGATTGGACACAGCTATGCCGGAAAGCGTTGAAAATCTCGAAGTTGTTCCGGTAGATCCTAAAACTGTAGATGCAGATGTTGTCTTCTCTGCTCTTCCCGCAGACCTTGCCCTTACAATAGAACCCGAGTTTGCAAAAGCCGGATTTGCAGTGGCAAGTAATGCTTCTTCCTACAGGATGGAAAAAGATATTCCTCTTGTAATTCCTGAAGTGAATCCCGAACACCTTGGGCTCCTGGATGTCCAGCAGGACTCCCGGGGCTGGGATGGATACATTATCACAAATCCGAATTGTTCCACAATTGTCATGACTTTGACCTTAAAACCCTTAATGCAGTTTGGGCTTGAAACAGTACAGGTAGCCACAATGCAGGCAATTTCAGGTGCAGGATTTGCCGGAGTTGCTGCAATGTCAATCTATGACAATATAATTCCTTATATTGGCAGTGAAGAAAAGAAAATGGAAACTGAAACTTTAAAACTTCTTGGAACCTTCAACGGCTCCGAAGTTTTGCCTGCAGATATAAAGGTCAGTGCTTCCTGCCATAGAGTCCCTGTTGTTGACGGGCATACCGAAGCAATCTGGGCAGGAATGAAAAATACTCCCACACCTGAAGAAGTCAGGAAAGCTTTCCTGAATTTTGATCCCAAACTTGGTGACCTTCCTTCCGAACCAAAAAAAGCCCTGATTGTAAGGGATGAAATTGACAGGCCTCAGCCGCGCCTCGATAGAAATATGGGAAAAGGCATGAGCGTGTCAGTAGGCCGGATCCGAGAAGGTATTCGCTACATTGCAATGGGGCATAATACCATTCGAGGGGCCGCAGGAGCAAGTGTTCTTAACGCAGAACTTCTGCACTCAATAGGTAAGCTTTAAGGCCCAAGTAAGAATTTAATTGGAAAAAAGGGCAAAGGATCAGGATAAAAGGAAAAAAAATAGAAGAATAAAAGAACAAAAAGGGAAAAAAGTAAAGGAAAAGCATACAAGTTGCATTACTCTACTTTTTAGCTTTCCTTACTTCTTTTTAGTTCATTTTTCCTTTGTAGCTCTTCTTTATTAGATAAACTTATGAAATTTAAAGCGCATTTCTTTTTATTTATATATTTTTTGTTTTGCTCCGACTTTTATTTTTGATTCAATTTATATTAATGTAAGCTCATATTTAGTAGTTATTTTGATAGTGATAGAAATTATCTTTATTTGCATTTATTTATCTTTATTTGCACTTATATTAAATCTTAATACATTTATAAACGAATTTCACGCCTGGATTTTTGTATTTAAATTTTATATTACATTTTGAGAAAAATTTAAGCTTTTAAGAAAAGATTTTTCTTGCAGCTTCTTCTGCTCTTTTTATAACCTCTCTTACAGGAATTCCACTTTCTTTTGCTATTTTTTTACAGTCTTCAAATTCTGCAGAGATATTGAGCAATATATCTTCTGAATCCCTTGCAACCTTGACTGCAGTTTGATATACCTGCCCTTCAATTTCAATTTTTATTATTTCGATTTTTCTTGCAGCCATTAATCTATGCCTTGTAGGGATAACCCTGATCCCAAGAGAACCAGTTTCAATAATTATTTTCCGGGCCAGCTTCGCAGTGTCTTCAGGCTTTGCAATTACCTTTATAATATGAGCAGGACGGCCTTTTTTCATAGTTGCAGGGATAATTGCGACATCCCGAGCCCCCATTGCAAGTAATTCTTCAAACAGGTTTCCAAGGACTTCCCCGCTAACATCATCAGCATTTGTCTCAAGTACTTCAATAATATCCGGAATAAGGCAAGAATCAAGCTCTGATAAAATTCCCTGAAGCACATTTGGGCCGGCAAGTTCGGAATCTCCTGCTCCGTATCCTATAGCAACTACTCTGCCCTGAGGGAAGGTCTCAACGGGTCGTGCAAAATGAGACAGAATTGCAGCACCTGTAGGGGTTAAAAGTTCTTTTTTTTCAGCGCCTCCTCTAAAATAGAGTTTTCCTTTTCGAAGCAGTTCGAGGGTAGCGGGAGCTGGCACAGGCAAAGTACCGTGTGCACATTGGATAGTCCCGCTGCCTACATTAATAGGAGTACAATAAATCAGGTCACATTTAAGGAAATGAATAGCTGCACATGAACCAATTACATCGGCAAGGGCATCACTCTGTCCTACCTCATGAAAATGAAGTTTTTCAAGATCGGATTGGCCATGAATTGAAGCTTCGGCTTCTGCCATTTTTAAAAAGACATCAAGAGCACTTGTTTCTATTTGAGAAGGTAATTTTGCAGCCTTTACTATGTCTATGAGTTCGGGATATGTACGTACATGTTCTTTTTCAGGCACATTTATTCGAACATCTAAGGCCTTAATTCCTTTTTTTACAGTTTCCATTATATCTACAGATACAGGTACAGAAGCTTCGATCAATTCCTTGACCTCTTTTTTATCAGCTCCAAGATCCAGGCAGCACCCAAGAATCATATCGCCTGCTGCCCCAGAAAATGGATTGAATATAAGTGCTTTCATAAAGGCTCCCTTCTAACTAAACTCCCCTAAGTAAAATGTTGAACAGAATCTTATCCATGAAGAATTATTAATTTTTATTAATTTTAGAATTATTCTTCATGCCCTATCTTCTTTTGCCGACCTTCTCTTCCAGCCGCAGCAATCATATTTGCAATCCTGGCTGCATATGCTCCGGCAACAAACCCTGCATCTATATTCACTACTGCAAGGGTTGAGCAGGACTGAAGCATTGAAAGCAACGCGGCTTTTCCTTCTCCGCCTGCTCCATAACCAGTAGACACCGGCAGCCCTATAACAGGGATATCAACAAGCCCGGAAACTATTGTAGGAAGCGTACCTTCCCTGCCCGCAGCAACTACTATTGCTCCGGGTTTTTTGGCCTTTAATTTATGAAGTTCAGGAATTAATCTATGGATTCCTGCAACTCCTACGTCATATATAGTAACAGTTTCACACCCCATCTCAGAAGCTACTACCTTAGCTTCTTCTGCGGCCGGAATATCTGCCGTACCTGCCGAGATAATCCCTACAACTCCCCCGGTTTTGGGGACATGAGTCCCATTATGAATGACAACTGTGCGGGCCCTGCTGTTCCACTCAAGTTTATCCTCATCAAAAACTGCTTTTAACGCTTCCAGATGCCTTGGGGAAACACGCGTAATAAGGGCTCTTTTACTTTGCGAGGCCATTACTTTAGCAATTTCCACAACGTCTTCTGGTTCTTTACAATCAGCAAGAATGCCTTCAACCACGCCTGTCCTGTTTTTTCTATGGGAATCAAGTTTTGCAATATCGGAATAAGATACAAAACCTAATCCACGAGCCTGCTGCTCTGCAGCTTCTAGATCCATTTTTCCTTCTTTAACAGCTTTTAAAATTTCAGTAAGATCCATGTCCCACCCTGCACCGAAAAGTTGGTGCTTTTTATAAAGACAAATTAAGCATGCTATAAAAAAACTTCAATCAACGAACTGATAATAGTTGATAATAATTACTTTGGAGCTTCTTTAGAGTTTCGTGTTATACTCATAAATCCTGGTTTTCAAAATTATTTGAGTTATTATTTTCAATTTGAGGCAAAAAATTGATACTCAAACAATTTACGGAATCGCATCAATCTTACTCGACCCATTTGTAATATCTTTTTTCGCAGCACTTACATAAGAGTCATGGATAGCGATCTCTTTCAAAAGTATTGCTCTCGGGTAAAGTCTTATAATATCTTTTTCACTGCGACCTAATACACTCCCTTCATACGTACAAAATGAAACAATAGTTTTTTCAGAAAAGTCATATTCTTCCAGGAATGTAAATACAGGTATCAGCATTGTTCCCCACTAGTTGGATAATCCAAGAATACCACATTGTAAGAATCTATATTCTCCACGTAGCTGGAAAGCTCTGGTCTGGCATCGTAATTCAGTTCTTTTTTTGTCACGTCAGTCGTTTCCATATAATCCTCTGGATAAGAATTTACTGCATTAATACGGAAAATATCACTTCTGTCATTTCCTGAATCATGTCAGATACTACTTTTGTGTTACCTATTGGGAACTATGTCTTCATCACTAAATTGTAGTGGTTGGCCCATTACACCATAAATATCAAAATTATATGTGCTAGCATAAACTGTAATGGCAGTCTGCTAATAAGTCTCCTGGTAGGTTTACTATCGTTTAGTATTCTAGGAATGATTGTGGTATCAAAATGCATATTGATTTTTGTCCCATTGTTAATTTTGCAAATTGAAATATCTAGATTTTCCTATTTTTACGTTTTTAGTACAGTAGAAATCTAAAACCGCCTTTAAAGGCGGTTACTTGGACTTACAGATGAGATTGGCAATTTATTTAAGGTTTTCAGAAAAGAATGATTTTAATTTGTCAAATGGAATCATGTCAATCCTGTCATATAAATCAATATGTCTGGCCCCTGGAACAATGTAGAGCTCTTTGGGTTCAGCAGCCATTTCATAGGCATCTTCACTAAAATATCTGGAGTGAGCATTTTCACCGATGATAAACAAAATTGATCGTGGTGAAATGGTATTAATATAGTTCATCAAAGGAAAATTCATAAAAGACATGTCGCTTGTTATCGTAAATGCGCCTATAGAACGTGGGTGATGTCCGCGTGGCGCTACGTAATATTCCATGAACTCGCTTGAAATAGGGTCAATAGCTTCTTTGGGGATTTTATCAGGGAATGAAGAAGTCAGATTGGGATAGCCGTTTTCAAAATCTTCCCAGCGTTGCTTGCTAAGTTGGTCGAGGTATTGGTTACGCTGTTCATCGGACATTCCATCTTCCCATCCTTTACGTTTTACGCGACTCATATCATACATGCTTGCAGTGGCAACAGCCTTGATCCGGCGGTCAACCTGTGCTGCAGTAACAGCAAATCCACCACTGCCGCAGATACCGATCGCTCCGATTCTATTTCTGTCCACAAAAGGCTGTGTTCCTAAAAAGTCTACGGCGGCACTAAAATCTTCAACGAATATATCTGGAGAAGAAACACGTCTTGGCTCTCCACTGCTTTCGCCGTTAAAAGATTCATCAAACGCAATGGCAACGAATCCTCGCTCTGCCATATTCTGCGCGTAAATTCCCGCTCCCTGTTCTTTAACACCGCCATAAGGTGTACCAACAATTATTGCAGGGTATTTTTGAGATTTATCGATATCTTTTGATAAGTACATATCTGCTGCAATAGTAATTCCATATCTATTTTTATAATAAACTTTTTCAACGGTTACTTTATCGCTGAGTTCAAAAGTTTTTTTACTAGATTGATTCTTAGGTTCTATATTTTCCGACATTTTTAGCTCCCCTTAAATATTAAATTATTCAAATAGGTATTATTGACTGTTCGATCAGTCAATTAATGAATATAATTCTTTATATATATTTATTTTGATTGACTAATCACTCAAATGGTTATTAATAAATTTTAATTTGTCTAAATTACTTTCTCTCTAGATTATTATCTTTCTATTTGTTTTACTTCTCTTGCAGGCACCCCTGCAACAACAGTATTTTCATTTACATCTTTCGTAACAACTGCACCTGCTGCTATCACTGCATTATCTCCAATAGTAATTCCTGGAACTACTATAGCACCAGAGCCAATCCATACATTCTTACCAATAATAATGGGCTTGGGATACGTGATATTCCTTTTATCCGGACTTATTCCATGATTTAAAGTTGCGAGAATTACATTCTGCCC
>JBNAKO010000158.1:0-1379 GCA_049706495.1 Methanosarcina sp.
AAAAAATGAGATGATGCCTCGGCTTGAAAAAATGGGAATTACCCAAGAAAACTTTAATAATATTCTTGATGCCGACAAACTCGTTCCAGGCAAAGACATAATCTTTTCAGCAACAGCCATCACTTCTGGTGATTTCCTTCATGAAGTCAATCTCTTTGGTGGTGGAGATGCGAGAGTGCACACAATATCTATGGGTGCATCAGGAGTTGTTAGGTTCACAGATAGTATTTACATAAAGGATAAGCAGGAGACTCCTCTCTATCTGTAAGTGTTCAAATTTTATTTTCTATTTAAGTTAATTAGTACAATTAACTAATTAATAATATGTTTATTATAAAGACTCATATCACAAATAATTAATATAAGACTTATTCAAGACAAAAAATTTAATGGATAAAAATTTTGTAAATAAATTTAATTTTTGGGCAGTTGATGAATTGATGCTATTATTTTCTAATTTACACTTTGCAAATCAAATCATTTTTGCAGATATTTTTCGCAAGCTATATAAATAATATAAAAATGGCCTTGTGCCATTTTGGCCTTCTAAGAGTAAGACTTAAATTAAGAATTGCCTCTCTCAATCCGGTGTCCCAAGTATAAATCAAACTTATGTTATGACATAATTTCGAGACATCAGAATTAATGCGATAAAAATGGATTTTGAAATGGCTCAATTATTAAGCATTTTTTTCAGAAAAATGCTAATAAGTCTTATATTGGAAATGATTTGGATAGATTAATACTATTGAAAAATATGACATAGTTGTTCACTAGATACATTGTATAAATGATTTTAATTAATCAAGCAAAAGAAATATATTAAAAGAGTTCAATTACAGACATTATTAATGGGAGTTGATGCTATACCTCATCCAAAGACAGTAGAAGGAATGATTGATTGTGCGGGGCCTATTGAGTACAAATTATTGCCTAGGCTTATTCAGGTAACAGAGACAGCTGCTATTGCCTCAGCATACCAAATAGGACGTGGGGACAGACATTTTGCCGATCAGGTAGCTGTAGCCTCCATGCGAAGAATGTTAAATAAACTTGATATGAGAGGTATTATTAAAATAGGGGAAGGGGAAAGAGATGAAGCTCCGATGCTTTATATTGGAGAACATGTTGGAACAGGTATAGGAGATATCGAAGTGGATATAGCAGTCGACCCTCTTGAAGGAACAAACCTTGCTGCTGACGGATGCCTCGGTTCAGTTTCTGTTATGGCTATGGCCGAAAGAGGCGGCATCTTTCATGGTCCAGATATCTATATGGATAAAATTGTTGTTGGGCCAGACGTGGTACGCTACGAAATGGAGCATCCAAATGAGAAGATCGATTTGGATGCCCCTATTGAGCATAACCTTGAGATTGTC
>JBNAKO010000159.1:0-20574 GCA_049706495.1 Methanosarcina sp.
AAGAAGCTCAGTCCTCGCTTTCATTAGAAAGCAGGGCGGGGTAGTTCACGTATATCCAACCAGACCTAAATTCCAGTCCCAGGTTGCAAAATTGATCTTTTAAAAGATGGGACTGATAACAAACTATTTTTCCTTTATACTTCACATTTTATTGGCTATTTTCCTGAGAAAAGTGATAAAAAATAGATGAGATATCTAAGAATATCTGAAAATATCTGAAGGCGTTAAAGTTAACTTTTTCATTTTTGTTTTCTTATACTAATTTTTTATATTAACAGAGGATTTGTCTATTGTACCTGTAAGTTCAAAATTTGTACCAATCTTTGCAAGTACTTCTGGGAATTTTTTGGGATAAGATTAATAATTGCATCAAAGAAACTATCTTTTTATGAAGTTTTTAAACTTTTGAGTATCTCATAACATCTCAGCTTGATTTTAAAAAGCTTAATTTTGTTAACGGAACGAATTGTTAACGGAACGAATTAAAAAAGAAGGAAAAAGAAATTTAAAATTAAAATCGTTTTATAAATTTTTATGACCAGGCAACTTGAATAAATTTTAAACAGATTTTTAATTGCGGAAAAGTTTTGTAATTTAGCGGTGTGGCGAAATTAACAAATCCGTATGTTTTTAGAACTTATTTTCATTATATGCTATCATGCCGGTTATCGAATGAAGTAAAATTCCGGTAAAAGCCATACCTATTCCTATCACATTTAGCATTATCATTAAAACAGTAGGACCGAAAGGAAGCCTTCCTCCAAGATGGACTGTAAGTATAAGATTAAGGCTTAAGGACAACCCAACTGCAATAAAAACAAATCCTGGAACAACAAAATAAAGTAAAGGATGATTGAACTCTATATTGTCAAAACTATTTGATACTGCAGTCAGATTTTGCTTTACAGATTTTTTTATCGGGTAACCCGAATGATACATTTGAATTATATTTTGCAGCATAGAACCACCGCCCAGCATTTAAAAAGCTCTTGTGCCATATATAACCGGACTAATTTTGCGCTATTGAGTGATTTTAAGATATAAATATTCTTCTAAAAAGTACATTTACTTGCCTAATTAAATTAGATGGACTAATAGTGATAGGCAGTTTATCAGGTATTAAAATTTTATTATTTATACACTCTTAAAATAAAAAGGTAAAGAGATAAATACACGTGAGAAAATAATATAAAAGTAAAAGGATGAGGAATAACCAGTAAATTTAAGGAAATTTGAGAAGTAGAATTCCTTTGAGGTTGTCTAATTATATAAATAATCTCAAATGTAAAACGAAAGAATAAAATGCATTAAAAAATATTTGTACTCCTGTACTCATCGTAAAAAGAAATTGTGTAATTTCCAAGATTAAAAACAAAATAAAATAAAAGAAAACAGAATAAAATAAAAGAAAGCAAAAAGAATTTTACAACCCGGATGACTCCAATGACCGGAAAAAAATTTCCCTCAGATTTATTATTTGTAATCGGGCTTGTGCTCCTTACTGATATTTTCGTACTTATTCCAGGCTTAAATGAAAGTATATTCAGAAATATCCTTGGGCTTCCTCTGGTACTTTTTTTGCCTGGATATGCTTTGATTGCTGCATTATTTCCTGCAAAATCCGATCTTGACGGAATTGAAAGAACAGCTCTTTCTTTCGGATTAAGTATTGCAGTAGTGCCCTTAATAGGCCTTGGCTTGAATTACACTCCTTGGGGAATAAGGCTTTTGCCCATTCTAATAAGCCTTTCTATATTCACATTTATTATGTGCGGAATTGCCTATCTGAGGAGAATAAGACTTCCCGAAACAGATGCCTTTAAAGTGCCTTTCAGAGAAACTGCCCTTTCCCTAAAAGCAGAAATTCTGGAAAAACCAGAATCAAAAATGGATAAAGCTCTTACAATAGTTCTGGTTTTCTCAATCCTGCTCTCAGTTGTGACCTTAATATATGTGGTTGTAACTCCAAAAGAAGGCGAACACTTTACGGAATTCTATATTCTTGGCCCTGAAGGAAAGGCTGACAACTATCCAACACAATATATCCTTGGAGAATCTGGAACTGTAATTATGGGAGTTGTAAATCACGAATACAGGCCAGTAAACTACACAGTGCAAATAAAACTGGATAATAAGTCATTGCCTATCCCCGAAAATGCACAGCAGATCCAGCTTGCACATAACCAGACCTGGGAAAAGAATGTTAATATAACTCCATCTTTTGAAGGGCAGAATATGAAACTCGAATTTCTGCTATTCAATGAAACCGAAAAAAATATTCCTTATAGGGATCTCCATTTATGGATAAATGTAACTGATGTACAGGCAAAGTAAAGATAGGCGAAAAAGAGTCTATCTCAAATTTACCTTTTTTCTAACAATTATAAAGATAGGGGTTAATTATGTATTGGCTAGCTCCTTCTTTTAACCTAATTTTTAGTTTTTAATTTTTGTTTGAGTTAATATTCTAAATTTTAGTTAAATAAATTATCATATAAGATTTATAAAAAACAGAGTTGAAAAAATAGCGACATAAATATATAAGATTAAAACTTACTCCAGTTCACGAGAAGGTTATTCGAAAAGTCTCAAATGATTTTTATAAGTGGCAATAATTAAGTAAATGACCTGGTAAAAAGTCGAGGTTGCTACCAGAAGTATAGCACGTGTAACCAAATAACAAAATAAAACAACTTAAAATAAAGGAATTTCAGATTAATTGCCTCTTCAAGGACGTGAAAGAATGAATCTGAGTGGAATTTACTATTATTTTGTTGCACTTGCTATGATGGCTTTTGTACAAATTGCGTCTGCATTCAAATTAAAAGTAGATCAGGACTCGAATGGCAGGCTTTGTATTGATTTTAGGTTTTCGGACTTTCTTTCTAAGTCACGTAAAAAATGTTTTTGTAGTAATTTACAATCGAAGCAGAAATAAATTTTCTATTTTTAATTACAAGTTCTGTCCGTTTAGTACTATTAATTTTAGATTTTTTAGATAAAACTTTTTGAATAAAAAGGAATTAGAAAAGTAAAAAGAATTTCGATTATATTTTGATAATCTTTGAAAACTGACAATTTTTGATATTTTTATCTATTAAATCATTGATTAATACCTTATATTTTTATCAAATATTTAATGGATACGAGAGACGTTTATTTTTTAATTTATACTGTTTAATTGACTAATTTGATAAAATATCCAAAAACTTATATAAAATGCCTTAAATAAATTTATATAGAGACTAAGTGTTTAAAATATAAGAATTGATTATATAATACTTTTAAGAAAAATTTCTCATGTTTTTAAGACGATGTAAATAATTAGAATCAAATTAAAAAGTATATTTAAATCGTTTAAATGTAGGGCAGTGTTATAAGTCGTAACTTGTAAGAAATTTAGCCAATTTATTATAAAAACAAACAAATTAAGAAAATTGAAAATTATTTCAATAAAATATATTTTAATCTAGAAATTTCTAGATTAAATGATAAAATTCCAGAATATTAAAAATTAATTAACATATATATTTGATAATATTATCACATATATACTCAACATCGCTCTCACTCATTAAAGGATGTAAGGGTAATGTGATGAGATGTTCTCCTACATATTCAGTTTTTGGTAACATTCCGGATTTTGTATGAAATTTAGATTTATAGTAATCAAAGAGATGTATCGGTTGATAATGGATACTCGTTTGTATACCATTATCCATAAGATTATTAATTAAGCCTTCTCTTGGAATAGTTTCAGACAATATTATAGGATAGAGATGGTAAGATGACTCTCCATCATATTTTAAAAATGGAATTGTTATCTCTTGTATATTTTGGAGAGTATCATTGTACATACCTACTATTTTCTTTCTTCTTCTATTAATTTCATCCAATTTTTCTAATTGAACAATACCAAGTGCTGAGCTCATTTCATTTGTTCTATAGTTATAACCTAAAGTTACGACTTCATACTTTTTTGCGTGCCCTCGATGTCGATCCCATGATAGAGATGTCATTCCATGGGATCTCATTAACTTAATTTTCTCAGAGAATTCCAGATTATCAGTTGTGACCATGCCTCCTTCTCCAGTAGTCATATTTTTGTTAGAAAAAAAACTAAAACATCCAATGTCACCTAAAGTACCTGTTTTTTTCCCATTATACATTGCTCCTGGAGAATGGGCACAATCTTCTATAACGTACAAATCATTTTCCCTTGCAATTTTATTTATCTGATCCATATCGCAAGGATAACCACCATAATGGACAGCAACTATTGCTTTTGTCTTGTCAGTTATTTTTTCAGCTATGCTGTCAGTGGATATATTTAAGTTTTCAAGACTTGTTATATCTGCGAAAACAGGCTTTGCTCCTGTATAAATAACACAATTAGCACTAGCAACAAATGTAAGGGAAGGTACAATTACCTCATCGCCTTCTTTTAATCCAATAGAACTGCAAGCTAAATGCAGAGCTGCTGTTCCACTAGAAACTGCAAAAGCATTTTTTGAACCAATATAATTTTTGAAATTGTCTTCAAATTTAGTGGTTACAGGACCCATTGAAAGCCATTTTGAAGCTATAACTTCTGAGACTTTACAAGTCTCTTCATCTCCAAAATCAAGATCTGATAAAGGTATATTAATTTTCATATAATGCCTTCAAATTCATTTAAAGCCTTTTCGTAATCCTCTGGTCTACCAATGTCTAACCAATAATCATTAGAATGGTAAACTTTTACAACTTCATTATTCTTTATTACTTTTTTAATAAGATCAGGAAAATCTAAATATTTACTTTTTTCAATGTAATCCAATATACGTTTGTTAAATGCATATATCCCCATACTTACTTCATACTTTAGAGTGGGTTTTTCAATGTAATCTATTAATTCATCATGGTCATTAGCTTTTATAACCCCAAGTGAGATTGGAACTTCTTTAACACATACAGCAATTGTCGCGATTGAGTGTGATTCTTTATGATAATCAATAAATTTCTGGTAATTTATATTTGTCAGTATATCTCCATTCATAACGAGAAAGTCGTTATCTAAATCTTCAATAAGTGATATTGGGCCTGCAGTTCCAAGAGGCTCAAATTCTCTTGAATAATTTATATTGATTCCAATTCTTTCTCCATTTTTAAAATAAGCCTCGATAAACTCTGCGAGATACCCTACTGCTATAGTTGCTTTTTGAAAACCGTAGTTTTTTAATTGAGTTAACACTATTTCAAGAATTGGTTTTTCCCCTACTGGCATTAAAGGTTTTGGGATTACAGTCGTATATGGAAGTAATCTTCTACCCCTACCACCAGCAAGTATTATGGCCTGCATATTTACCTCCAATTAATATTCATACATTGTAGATATTTGATTTGTAAAACATAGGATTCTTTTGAATCCATTCTATGGTTAATTTTAGACCTTGATCGAGTGAGTACTGCGGTTTCCATCCAATAAGTTCCCTCGCTTTTCTATTGTCACAAATTAGTTTTTTTACCTCACTTTTATCAGGTCTGATTCTCTGTGTTTCAGGAATAACTGGAGTATCTAACTCAAGAATATCTAGTATCTTCCCTATTAGGTCTCCTATGGATATACCAGATCCAGAGCCGATATTAATTACCTCTCCTATGGCACTATTGTTTTCTGCGATTTTTATAAATCCATCAATTGTGTCCTTAACAAAATTTAAGTCTCTAACAGGGCCCAACGAACCAATTTGAATAGATTTTTCAAATAGAGCTTGACTTATTATTGTAGGGATAACAGCACGAGCAGATTGTCTCGGCCCATACGTATTAAATGGTCTGATAGTAGCAACTGGAAGATCAAAAGAATTATAGAAACTTTCTGCTATTTTATCAGCACCGATTTTACTTGCTGAGTACGGGGACTGACCTACTAAGGGGTGCTTTTCATCAATTGGAGTATATTGAGCCGATCCGTATGTTTCACTAGTAGAAGTATGAATTACCTTATCAACTTCACAATCTAGGCTTGCCTTCAGAACATTAAGTGTCCCTTTAATATTTGTATTGATATAGCTTTCTGGAGAAATATACGAATAAGGAATACCAATCAAAGCTGCAAGGTGAAAAACTACATCTACATCTTTCATTGCATTTTTTACGCCATAAGGGTCCTGTATATCTCCAGTAACAATTTCGATATTATCTTTAATGGGCTCAGGTAAAGTTTCGACAAGCCCCCAATAATTTCGAGAATTATAGTGGATGAAAGCTTTTACATTACAGCCAGCGGTATTTACGAGCTCCTCTACCAAGTGACTACCAATAAATCCTCCTGCTCCAGTTATTAATACATTTTTATTTTCTAAAATCATATGTTTTCCTTCTTTATTGATTATAAATATCTAAATAAATTTGTGAGATTCTATCCCAGCTGTACTTTTTCTCAGCTAACTCTTTTCCATTTTTACTAATTTTTTCAATTTTATCTGGATTGTGCCAAAGATCTAGTATAGAGTTGGCTATTGAGATCTCATTGGCATCAACTAGAATCCCATTAAAATTATCTGTAATTAGTTCAGGAATATCTCCTACTTTAGTAGCAATTACTGGTAATCTAAGTAACATAGATTCAAGTATTGAAAGTGGAAGGCTATCCATTAAAGATATATGTGCATATATATCGCACGAAGCTAACAATGCATGAGGTTTTTCTACAAAGCCTGAAAAAATTATATTTTTGCTTAGTTTGAGGCTATTTGCAAAATCTTCAGTCCTTTTTCGATATTGTCCATCACCTATAATTACAAGCAGAGAATTAGGTTCTTTTTTTAATACGTATTGAAAAGCCATAATTAACTTTTTTACACCTTCAGCTTTCATTTCCCAAGCAAAAGGTCCCATATATGCTATAATAGGAGCATAATCCTTATCATCTAACCCAAAATTCTGTCTGTATTTTTCTATATCCTCTCTGGTTATTTTACTTACAAACGCTCCTCCATATATTTTTTTATGTTTAGTTGGAATAGTAAAATAATTACTGAGTATATCTGGAGTAATATCACTATCATAAGTCAACCAGTCACAATGAGAATACAGAAATTTTACAAAAACTACTGTGAGTCTATTCATATTGGATTCCGGTTGCGTATGTTCAGACTGGATAAGTTTTGTAGAAGGACTAAAAAATTTATACATGACACCGGGTAAGAGGGTATACCAGCCGCCGTGTGAATGAATAACATCTGGTTTAATATTAAATAATTTAATAAATGATTTTAGAGAAAATAGTAGCTTATTTGTGTTTAAAGCATATACATCACTTTTGTTGTCACCATAACGTGTAATTACAATGACCTTATTGTTTCTTCTCCTAAGAGAATCAGTTAAATGTGACGTATAGTTTGTTATTCCGCCAATTACGGGTTGGTAATACGGGGTAAACATAACAATTTTCATAAGTATTTCCTTTTATAGTTTGAGATTGTGCAAACAACTCTCTCAATTTAATTGAGAGGGAGAAATTAGAGTTAGTAGAAATTACTGTACAATCAATAATGGGGAGTACACAGTTATTTCCCAAAACCTGCTTATATTATTTTAATTTCCTATTCAAAGGTCTAAATAAATTTTTTTAATTTATTCAAATTATCAAATATATAATATATAACGATATTTTTACTAATTGTCTATATTAATTAATGTATTATTTTTATAGATTGAGATATAAAAAATTTTCATTTAATTTACAAATTATAATAAAATGATCATGAATAACAATTAAGCTTAATAATTCTTTTTTTATATAAGTTTGCTAAATAATTATGCTAAAGTAAAATTGTATATCTAGGGTATTTTAATAATTTTATTTTTAGTTCTTAATAAGAAGAAGTACTTCCAAACCTATTTATATTTATATGTATTATACACATTTGATGGTATAAAAGTTAAAAATTTGGGAAGAAATCAATTTAATTGCTACTCTTTTAGCAAGAGTTTCTCTACTAAATAATTACCATCCTACTTAATAATATTTTAGGGAAGTATCCAATCTTTAATTGGGCTGAAATTTTCCAATTAATAACGTAAGTAGATCATTTATTACTGGTGTGGGTGCATGAATTTATTAGGAGAGTCTTTACCGAAGGTTACGGTTATACTTCCAGCTTTTAATAAGGAGGCTGAGATTGGCACAATTGTGCTAATTGCAAAAAGCTATGCTGAGAGAGTTATTGTAGTAAATAATGGCAGTTCAGACTATTGTGCAGATGTAGCAAAGCTAGCAGGAGCTCAAGTAATTCAGGATTTTACAGGGACAGGCAAGAATTTTTCCCTCAAAAGGGGTATTGAAGCTGCAGGCGACTCCGATATTCTGGTCACAATGGATATGGATGTCTGCAGAGATCCTAAATTAATTCCAAAAATGATTGAACCTTTGCAACAGGGAAATTATGACTTAATCGTAGGAACCTGTGTGGATAAGCAGCATAAAAGTCCGGAAAGTATACTATTAATAAACAATAAAAAAACTGAAGATAAACCAGTGGGTTTCCTGGCTTTCTCGAATGCTTGCCTTCAACAAATTGATCTTTCTGAGGTCTATTTTAATTCGATTCGTTCTATAATGTCAATTTGTGAAAGAAAAAACATAAGAGTTCATCATATTGACTTACAGAAAGACCATGAGAAAACTCTTTTTAAAGCTTACAAGATTGCAGTCGTTGTTCCTGCTTACAACGAAGAACTTCTAATCGAAGAAACAATCAACGGAATCCCCTCTTATGTAGATAAAATCTACGTAATAAATGACTGCAGCAAAGATCGCACTGGGGAAATTATTAATCAAATGGCTAATCCAAGAATTGTACCTATACATCATAAAGTTAACAAAGGGGTAGGAGCAGCCATTATAAACGGATATAAGCATGCTCTTGAAGACGAAATGGATCTTGTTGCTGTCATGGCAGGAGATAATCAAATGGATCCTGCCCAGCTCCCCCGACTTCTCATTCCTATTATTGAAGGAAAAGCTGACTATACGAAAGGCAACCGTCTTCTCTCAAAAGAGATGAGGCAAGGTATGAAGGCGTGGAGAGCCTTTGGAAATGGACTTCTTACTTTAATTACAAAAATTGGCAGCGGTTACTGGCATATCACTGATCCTCAAAATGGCTATACTGTAATTTCAAAAGAAGCATTGGAAGCCCTTGACCTTGATTCAATTTATACATATTATGGATACTGTAATGATCTTTTGATAAAACTCAATGCTTTTGGCCTGCGAACAATGGATATTCCAATGCCTGCACGCTATGGAAGAGAGACTTCTACCATCAGATATGGAACTTACATAAGAAAAGTAGCTCCTATGATTTTTACAGGATTTCTGTGGAGGTTGAAAATGAAATATGTTGTATTCGACTTCCACCCGTTAGTTCTCTTTTATATTGCAAGTATGGTGCTGCTACCTGCCGGATTTCTATTTGGGTTATGGATTGTCATACAAAAATTAGTCTTCCAGGCGCAGGTTTCTACCAACTACCCACTTCTGGATGTATTTATTTCACTTATGGGCATGCAATTGCTCCTTTTTGCTATGTTCTTTGACATGCAGGTGAACAAAATGGGTGATGGGAAAATTGCCCAAATCTAAACTGAATGTTAATTGCAGATAAATTAGACCTTTTAAATAAATTACAAGTTTGTAAAGAAATAAATTATTGATTTAAGAAAGGGACGGAGGTCTAGTTCACATGCCCCATATGAAGGAGATAATCTGTGATGCTAACTATTGAAACATGTGACTTTACAAAACATAAATTTCAGAAGCTTTGTGAGGCAGTGGCCAGTACATATCCAACAGTCACGATAGCCGAATATATGGAGAAAAAGCATCCTGACAGTTTTATATTAATGCGCCATGATGTTGATCGGATACCTGAGAGGGCATTGGCGACTGCTAAAATCGAATATGAGCTTGGAATAAAGTCAACATATTATTTTAGAACGACTAAAAACGTATTTAAGCCTCAAATTATACGTCAGATATATGAGATGGGCCATGAGATCGGTTATCATTATGAGACTTTAAGCGAAGCTAATGGAAATTCAGAAAAAGCTATAGATTTATTCAAATCACATTTGGAAAATTTAAGGCAAATTTGTGATGTTAAAACAATTTGCATGCATGGAAGGCCTCTTTCAAAATATGATAATCGTGAACTCTGGAAAACTTATAATTTTAAGGATTTTGGGATAACTGGTGAGGCTTACCTTTCCGTGGGAAAAGAACTTAACTATTTTTCGGACACTGGAAGGACATGGGCTTTTAGGAGCAACCTTAGAGATTATATACCTGGGAAAACTGAACGAATTTTTGCAGATACGACTGATGAGCTCATTGAATTAATTGAAAGCAGGAAATTGAAAAACCTCTATATTTTAGCACATCCAGAAAGATGGCCATCAAGTACTGTTGGATGGGGTTTATATTACTCAATGGATCTCTCAGTAAATCTTGGAAAAAAGATATTAAGAAAACGCTGTAGAAATGAACAGAGTTTAAAGGCCATAAGTAAGAATAATTTGTCTATCACTGTGGATATAGAAGATTGGTATCACATTCCTTCAGTATGTGGATCCAGTTTCTCCATCTATAAAAATGTAAACGAATTTTTTGAAAAATGGAATGATAGATACGATTATTTGACTGAACCAACAAAAAAAACATTAGACCTGCTGGATGAGTTTAACATTACAGCAACCTTTTTTGTTGTTGCAGATGTCGCAGAGCATTATCCAGGACTTATTGAGTCGATTTCTGTGAGAGGACACGAGATTGCATGCCATGGAGCAGATCATACATGTGTTCTTGATCCGAAAACGAAGGAACTTTTAACAACTGTTAAGGATTTTGAAGGAAGTACATTAAAAGCGAAAAAAATACTTGAGAAGGTATCAGGGCAAGAAGTTGTTGGATATAGAGCCCCAAATGCAGCAGTTACTGGATGGATGCTTGACTCCCTTGAGAAAATAGGATTTAAGTACGATTCGTCGGTGTCTGTCAACTCTCTTTATAATAAATCAGACTCCTCTCTGAAAGCCGTTTCATCTTTTCCTTATTATCCTGCTCCAGGAAGTCTGGAGCCAACTTGTGAGGCCAGGAATTTTGTCGAATTTCCATGGGCCTATTACGATATGGGTGTTAAAATTCCCGCTTATGGTGGACCTACTCTACGGTTTCTTGGTTCTCATATGATATCCAAAGGATTAAAACAAAGTTTAAACAGAGGTCACACAATTTTTTATTTTCACCCTATTGACATCTCTCAGGAAAATTTTCCTTCTGTTGGAAACCGGAGGCCATTATACTGGACTATAAAAGGAAAAATCGTTGAAGATAGGCTCAGATATGTATTCAAAGGTTTTGAAAACGTAACAAAAGTACCCTTACGAACTCAGTTGAATAATTATTATACGTATTAAATAAAAACAAAATTGTACTCTTAAAATACATGTTTAAGATATTCCTTCAAAGAAAAAAGCTTAGACTGCAGAAATTTGAAAATACCCAAATTATAAAAAATTAAAAAACTGTATAAAAATGTAGTTAGCCGCGTGTTTGAGAGGGAGTGATACTTTAAAAATGAACTCATAAAAAAGGGGAGAAATTAATAATGATGGAAAATAGAAATCTTGATTTCACTCTTGATAAATTTCGTGAACTTTGCTCTGCAGTAGCAGACAAATACACCTTTATCACTATGAGCGAGTATGTAACTGCAGGGAATAAACTTCCAAGACGATTTGTCTTAATGCGTCATGATGTTGACATTTGGGCAAAAAATGCACTAAATACTGCAAGTATCGAAGAAGAATTCGGTATAAAGGCAACGTATTATTTCAGAAATAATAAAAAGGCTTTTGTTCCTGATATCATACAAAAGATTGAAAAAATGGGCCATGAAGTTGGATACCATTATGAAGTTTTGAGTACTGCAAACGGAGATTATAAAAAGGCTATTAAGTTATTTGAGAATGACGTGAATAAATTTAGAGATATCTGTAATCTTAAAACTATATGCATGCATGGTGCAGTATTATCAAAATATGATAATAGAGATCTCTGGAAATCATATGATTTAAAAGAATTTGGAATTCTCGGAGAGGCCTATTTATCAATCGGGAAAAATGTTAATTATTTCACAGATACAGGCAGAGGTTGGAACTCAAAAAATAACTTAAGAGATTTTATCCCAGGTAAAACTGAGAAATTCTCTGCTGAAACAACTGATGATCTTATTCAATTAATTAAGAGTAATAATATTAATAATTTTTATATTTCGCTCCACCCGGACCGATGGAAATCAAATGTTGTTAACTGGAGCTTTTTCTGGTTACAAGATCTTGTATTAAATTCGGGAAAAAAGGTTTTAATGGCTGTGAGGCAATGAAATTTATTGATGAATTTATTCATAAATTAATTCTACATAAAGGCTTTAAATATTATCCAGAGGATGAATATTTTATAAATAAGATTCTAAAACATTTGAAAAATACGAACGCAAAAGTTCTTGATGTTGGTTGTGGAATTGGACACTATTCGTTTTTGATAGAGAGATTTGGAGTTAAGGTAACTGCTTTTGATTACGACAAAGGTTTAATCGAAAAAGCTAATGAAGAGAAAAAGAGACTTAACTCAAATGTAGAATTTTTGATCGCTGATGGAAGGTATCCAGAAAAATATTTTATTGATAAATTTGACCTCATTTTTATGAGTGGTTTTTCGCTATTTGGGATAAACCTGGATAAAGTGATAATGGAGAAGTATCTTTCATTACTCAACAAAAACGGTAGGTTGGTTTTTGTACATAATACTAATTTAACAGGCACTATTAGAAAAACTCATTGGAAAAACCACAAGGTAGAAGAACTAAGAGGATTTTTTACTAGTTTAAACTGTAACATTTATGAAATCTATTTTTATGACAGACACATTATCGTAAAACTTCTGCATTCCCTAGCGTTTAATAATTTCTCAACAAAAATACATGTTTTAATATCGAAAATAACAAAATTGCCTTGTAGCTTAGTTTTCGTTATAAGCAAAAATAATTAAATAAAAATATATTTGTTGATTACAAAGACCTTAATGGTTGTGAAAAAATGAAAATACTTCTTAATATAGGGCACCCAGCTCAGGTACATTTATTTAAAAACTTTATTTGGAATTTAGAGAAAAGAGGGCATGAGTGTAGGATTACAGTAATTGATAAAGAGGTTTCATTAAATTTATTAGACGCATACAAGTTTAA
This sequence comes from Methanosarcina sp., assembly GCA_049706495.1. GTDB lineage: Archaea > Halobacteriota > Methanosarcinia > Methanosarcinales > Methanosarcinaceae > Methanosarcina. The sequence continues at coordinate 13,296 of JBNAKO010000159.1, forward strand.
ATATGATGTAATAGGCAATTCAAAGTTTTCCACATTTTCGAAAGCATTAGAGATGATAAAAATAGAATATATATTGTATAATATTGCTAGAAATTTTAAACCTGATATTCTAGTTGGGGGAGTAGGGAATGTTTATATTGCTCATATTGGAAAATTAATAGGAAAACCATCCATTATCTTTGATGATACGGAACATTCAAAAATCGAACATTTTTTAATGGATCCTTTTGCTACTTCAATTTGTACCCCAGCGTGTTATAGGCTCGATTTGGGTAGGAAACAAATACGGTACAGAGGTAATCATGAACTTGCTTACCTTCACCCCAATTATTTCAGACCTAAAACTGACGTTTTGAGAGAAATAGGATTAAATGAAAATGATACTTTCATAATCATGCGTTTTGTTTCATGGAATGCGATACACGATATTGGGCATAGAGGATTAACTTTGGAAAATAAAAGAAAGGCTATAAATCAATTGGAAAAATATGGACGAATTTTAATAACTTCAGAAAAACCACTTGAAGAAGAATTTGAAGAATACCGAATTAATATTTCGCCGGAAAAGATGCACCATTTATTATATCATGCAGCTTTACTCTATGGAGAAAGTGCAACAATGGCTTCAGAATGTGCTGTCTTAGGGACCCATGCAATTTTTTGTGATTATGCAGGTAGAGGGTATACAGATGAGGAAGAAAGAAAGTATAACTTAGTGTACAACTTTCATAATGAAAACTCAATGGGCAGAGACTCTTTAGCTAAAGCTCTTGAGTTATTGAACAACCCTTGTCTAAAAGAAGAAGGCAAACAAAAAGGAAAGAAATTAATTACAGATAATATAGATGTAACTAAATTCATGATAGATATTGTGGAAAAATATAATATTATTTAACAATTTTTTAGAATACGCACTTAGAGATTGGGAATCTAAACAAAAAGATTTGAAGTAAATTCGTTTATAATGTAAACAAATAGGAGTAAAAACGCTTGGCTATATAGGTTGATCAAAATGGGACCAAATAACACTAAAGATTTTTCTAAAAAAAATTTGCTGGTAATTACACCTTCTTATCCTAATAAAGATAATACATATTTTGTAGATATTTTTGTTAAAAATCAATTAGATTCGTTTAAACAATATTTTAATTCTATTTATATAATAGCACCTGTGTTATTTAGTTTTAAAAAATTATCTAAAGATAGACTATGCGAAAATTATAGTTATGATAATATTAAAGTTTTTTATCCTAGATGTTATTATATCCCAATTTTTTTGTGTAAAGCTTTAATCGACAACCGTTTTAATGTTATCGATGACTTGATTATAAAAGAAAATATAAAATTTGATATAATTCATGCACATTTCACATGGCCATCTTCTTATATTGGAATTAAACTAAAGGAAAAGTATAATTGTCCGGTTTTTGTAACGATTCATGAAAATTCTGAATGGTTTACTAAAGAAGTGGATATGAACCACCCTTTAATAAACTATTCTTGGAAAAATGCAGATGCTCTTCTAAGAGTCAATAAAAAAGATATTCCTACATTAAAACAATTTAATGATAATGTATTTTCCATTTCAAATGGGTATTCTCCCAGATTTAGACCATTAAATAAAGATGAGTGCAGAAAAAAGTTGAATTTGCCTGTAGACTCTAAAATTATATTTAGTTTAGGATGGTTAATAGAAAGAAAAGGTTTTAATTACTTAATAGACGCTATGAAAATGATTACTAAACAAAGACATGATGTATTTTGTTTTATAGGTGGGTCTGTCCCTTCAGAAGACGAGTTAAGAAGTAAAATACGAAATAAATTACAAAAGCAAATAAATGATCTAGATTTGCAAGAACATGTTAAATTAATTGGTGCTATAGAGGACAATTTGCTGCCTATTTGGATGAATGCTAGTGATATATTTGTACTGCCCAGCTTAGGTGAAGGAAATCCAGTAGTTATGTTTGAAGCCCTAGGTTGTGGGAAGCCTTTTATTGGAACAAGAGTTGGTGGTGTCCCAGAGGTTATAATATCAGAAGACTATGGACTTCTTTGTGACCCCGCAAAATCAATAGCTCTAGCAGACAAAATACTATTGGCATTAGATAAAGAATGGGATACTGAAAAAATAAAGAGATATTCTGAACAATTTACATGGGACTCTATAGCAAAAAGAGTTTTAGAGATTTATTCTAATGTTGATGTTTTTAAACTTTAAAGAATAAAGAATTAAAAACTTTATTGGAGCTGTTATGCAAATAAAAACGAATCAGATATTTATGGTACTGGCAATAATAGGTTTGATTTTTCAAACAAAAAATCTATTTATTCTTGAATCCGTCCAGCCAATTGGATATACTGTAGATATCTATTCGATGTTCCCATTTACTTTTTATATGGGTTTAATCATCACTTATTTTATAGCGAGTTTTTTAGTTCTAAATGGGCAAAGGTTTATAGGGGCCTTTATTTTATGTTTAAATCATATTGTAATACTGATTATTCCTTATATGTTAGCATATTATTCAATGGGCCGTGCTGATGATATGCATTATATTGGGAAATATGTGCAAATTATGAATTCAGGTTATTTTGGATCGGATATTTATCCTGCCAGTCACATCATTGGTGCAGGTATATCAATAGTTTCTAATTTAGAACCACATTATACATCATTTATTATCCCAATATTTTTTTCTTTTATATTTATTATTGGGATCTATTTGTTTTCAAGAGAACTATGTGGCTCTCATAATGTACTCAATTCATTATTGACTATTTCTTCTTTTATCTTATACTTAGGCGTCTATAATTTTTTGAATGTGCCACATGCTTTATTTTTTTCATTGATACCACTTTATCTATGCTTTTTCCATAGATACATACGTACTTATAGTAACACTTCTTTGTCGATAGTATTTGTTATAATGACGTTACTTATGCCTATCAGTCATCCATTTATAATTTTTTTCTTATTCATTGTTTTTTTCTTACATTGGGTGCCAACAATAATAACATTGCCGAGTATGGAATTCTTACAAATTCCAAAGATCAAGTTATCTAGTTTTTTGCTGTTATTTGTATCTTTTATTACTTGGTTCATTTATAACAAGACGTTAATGGAGTTCCTAAAAATACAGTATATAGATTTTATTAATAAATACACAATTCCTGTTCTTTTTGAAACCACTGGCAAATTATCTGAAATTAATTTTGGTCTTTTTGAATATATAAAACTATTTAGTTTCTACTATGGAAGATATATAATCCCATTATTTATTATTTTTATTTCACAAATTTATTTATATAAGCATAAGTACTTATTTAAAATAAAAGACTTTAAATATTATCCCTATACGTTAGTGTTTTTCATTGTACTTATATTTACACAGTTAGTGTTATTATTCAATCCAATTATTTCACACCAGCCAGATAGAATTATGAGTCTAAACTTTATTGTTTATGCCCAAGTACCTTTATTTGCTTGTTCATTATACTTACTTTTTTTGAGGAAATCAAATTCATTAAGTAGGACATTACTTGTTTGTCTTATATGTCTATTAATTTGGAGCTTGGGTTTATTTGGGTGCTTTGATTCCCCAAAAGTATATCACACTAACGTTGCACTTACATATAATGAAGTATATGGAATGAAGTGGTTCTATGAATCAAAAGATGAATCAATTATTGCTGTTCCATTTAGTCAAATTAATAGATTTCATTCTATTCTCTGGGACAATAAAAAAGATGATGATTTAGAGGAAATTCCAGACCATTTTGGTTATTTAAATAACTCGAATAATTTTATAAGTAATTTAAAAGGATATAAAGATCTATATGTAATTATTTTAACATTAGATGAATTATTATATCAAGAAGTTCCTGGGTATAAAACTGTTGGGCGGTTTACAAAAACAGATTTTGACAAATTTAGAAACGATTCCTCGATAAATAAGATATATGATTCTTTAAATATTGAAATATTTAGATCTAATGTCTAAGGCATGTCTTAAAATTATTCTTCCCTCTTCAATTCTCGATTTTATCTATTCTTTTAATTATTATTATTGCCATAGCTACATATTAATGCTTGACTTGACTTTGTTAATCCTTCGTAATCTTTACTCAATGTCGATATCGATTTTTATCAGATAAATCGCTAGGATAAGGAAGCCTTCTACACCGTTTTGACATTAACAAATATCGTATACTGATTATTTAATTTTAAAACAGCCTCTAAGGAATTGCAAAGTAGCAATTTAGTTCATAAAAAGAAAAAAATATAATTATTCTCAAGAATTTATTTCAGATTAGAGTTCAATCAAATACATACTTCTTGATAAAATGGAAATGTATAAGTAACGTACCTATTTGTGATAATGATGTCGCAATAGATGCCCCAATTATACCATACTTTGGAATTAATAGCAAATTTAATATAGTATTCATCAATGCACATATAGTAGTTATTCTAAAGATAACTCTCACTTGACCTACACATGAAAGAGTAGTTCCAATTGATCCAATTGGTGCGCAAACTGTATGTCCAATTAATAATATAACCATTGGCATGTATGCAGGAAGATACTCTTCTGTAAAAATAAAAGTGATTAAGGACTTACCAAAAATTATTAAACCAAAAGAAATAAACACGGCAACTATAAATGTGTTAAACATTGTTCTTTTAATAAGTTTTTGGATACTCTCTAAATCTTTTTTGCCATAATATGTTGCAATTAAAGGGGTTGTTACACTCTGTATTGTTTGAGGAATTAATATTATTCCTTGTACAAAAATAACTGCAACAGCATAATATCCGACATCAGTTTCAGTCATGAAGTGACCAATTAATACGCTATCTATTTGCGTGTTGATCATTTCAATAGAACCTGCAAGAATAATATAAAACCCGAAGTATGAAATCTCTTTAATAACACTATGTACAATATTAAAAGAAGCTTCAAAATAATTTCTGGCAAATGTAAGGGACAGAAGACCAATAATAATTGTAGGGGCGACAAAGCCTATTATTGCACCCATTACATCCATATCGAAACAAAATACTAAGATAACTGTGACGACCATTATAGATAAGTTTTGCAAAATATTCAAGAATGCATATGATTGCATCCTTCGTAAGCCGTTCAAAATACCTATAATAACTTTCTGTATAGCTATAAATGGAAAACAAAGTGCTGTTATTCTTAGAAGCTCGGTCATATTGGAATTATGAAAAAATTGAGTAGAAATAATACCTGCAAGTAGATATAGCGTAATGCCCATTAAAGATCCACTTATTATTGCTCCAACAATTCCAGATGAAACAAATTCTTTTATCTTTAATGGCTCATCACAATACTCAGCAATATACTTGGTTAGGGCTGAGCCAATTCCGAATGCTGCAAACTGTATGCCGAACATATAAATGGTGAATACAAGAGTATATAGTCCAAGCCCTGACGCCCCTAATTCTCTACTAAGTAATATTCTAAGAAATAAATGTGAAAGAGAGGAAGTAGCAAGACTAATGAATGACCATTGAATATCTCTTATAGTTTTGCTTAATTTAAACATAGATTAACCTTTTAAATATTAAAAAATATGAAATAGAATCGCATATATAAATACCTAACATATAAAAATAATTTGTAGTTAAATCCTGAATTACTTTTTAAATATTTCATTAGTTTAGAACTCTTAATTAAAAAATATTTTTTATATGTTCTACATGGTACTTTCTTAACTTACTATTTATATGTGTTTTAAAATAAATTAAAATTTATAATAATAAAACTCTTTTTACCTTATATTTACAGACAAATAACTAATTTTTTAGATTAACTAAATCTACATCCAGTATTAATTTAAATATGTGTCAGAAAAAAATTAATACAAAATTAAAAAAGAACTACTTATATATTATTAAAGAATCTTTATTAATTACATATGCTATTCTCAGTATAATACTACTAATCAATATCTATATAGCACATTCATATCATATACTATATTTACTAATAACCAATTTATTATATAAAGGAAAAGTGAAGAGGTAATGTTGTTAATTAGCAGCAATATAATGTTTACTAGCTCACCACCGTATTTAATATTTCTATATTTTACAAATACACCCTTATCTAGTATTTACACGTACCTTGAACCTATTATATTTATGTCATTATTATTACTTCTATCATTTTTTGAAGTATTATCTACTTCAAAAATATGGAACGAATCTATAGAAGGTTATTTGAAGAAGATAATAATTCCACTTTTATTTTTTTGCTTTGCAATTACAGTTTTCAAAATTGGAAAACTATTAGGATTTTTCTAACATTAATTAAACTTAAACAAAATTATTATTTCTTTAATTATTAACTTATTTATATTCAACACAGTTTATTACTTCCTAACATTAATTAGGGAACTAATTTATTAAGGATAATTTTTCTACTTCCCATATTTTTCTTTATTTACATTAAAGATTCTATTTTAAAGTTTTAAATTACGGTCAAACTAAATTTCGAACTCTATGTTTTAAAGTCTCATCTTAAATTTTTATTAGCTTATAGATGGTAGAAAGTTCCGTTAAAAATTTGGTCTTTCTTGACGAATTTTCCTAATTAATTAATCTACATTAAACTCAGTATTTAAAATCCATCACTGAATTTTTTTTGGAAAACTCTACAAAGTTTTTTATAGTATGTAAATATAATTACAAGTTTGACTATAGAAATATAATTAGGGATTATAAGGAATTCTAATTATATGGGGGCATATAATTGAGATTAATAATTAAGAAGGAAATTGCAATCAGTTGTGCTTTTAATTCTCTGAAGAGTCAGAGTTTTTTATAAAATTTCCCGACTATTTTTCTATGGTTTTGAACTTAGTAAGTGGATACTATCTAAAAAAATTTCTTAATTCGGATTGTTGTAACCGCGCTTAGATTTTAACGAATATTTAAATTATTGGGAGGTATGGTTATATTTCTAGATAAATATAGTTATAAATACAATATTATAAATAACATTTTTAATAATTTTGAAGCAAAATCATCGATAAATCGGTACTTAATAAGTACAATATTAATATGCTGCTTCATTTTAACAAATATTTCTACAGCATTTTGTATAACACCTGCATCGATTGTATACGTTGCTGGAGATGGAAGTGGGGATTTTAACTGTGACGGAGAGGATGATCACGTACAAATTAACCAGGCCCTTGATTATGCAGCAAAAAACCCAGGCACAACCGTTCATTTGAAAGGTCC
>JBNAKO010000160.1:0-1416 GCA_049706495.1 Methanosarcina sp.
TGAGCCCATCCCAAACTCAAAATTATTGCTCTTAATCCTGTGTTCCAGATTATCAACTGTGCTCCTGATAACATAAGTAATTTTGAAAAATTAGAATTAATAGGTAAAAATGGGTTTTGGGATAGCCTCAATAAAAACATCCAGTATTTAAAATATCCAGTACTTAAAACGTATTTATAATTCAATATACTAAAAGGAAAGCGTATTTCTTTAGCTAGGATAGATACGAGAAATACTATTCCGGCTATGGAAATATTTTGTATGAAAATATATTCTGGAGACAGAATATCTTCAGAATAATATTATATTATATTTTTTATATTATGAGTTGATCCCAGACTTCAAAATTATTTCTTTCAAGCCTGTATTCTAAACTCTCAATTTTATTTCTGGTGACAGAAGTAATTTTTGAGTGATTAGAATTAATAAATAAAAATAAGTTTTGGAATAGCCTCTATAATAAATTTTTAATTGCTTAAAAAAAGCTACATTTATTTTCAAGTTTCCTCCTATTTTATATCATATCCTGAAAATTCTATGTTATGTACAGTGCAGATATAGAACTCTCAGATTCGGATTTTGAATTTGCAAAACCTCCTCTTTCAAAAGAATTTATCATTACTGTTTTTCAAAAGTTTAGGCTTGGATTTATAGCTTATTTTGGCGAAAATATGTTCTATGTTTCAAGTGAAAATTTTGAGCCCCTGCCTCCTTTATATCCGGATGGCGGGTATCCTGAAGAAATAGAGTTAGTATTCGATTTTATGACCCGTGAAAGAATTCGAAGAATAAGATCCGAGAATGGAATACTCTTCCGAACTTCAATTTCTAAAGTAGTTAATTCAAATTTCAAATAAATCTATAAAAAAGATACTATAGAGACAATATAAAAAAATAACTTATAAATAATTTTAATAAAATAAATAACAGGAAACGACCTTAACTGCTTGCTTTCTCTAAAAAAATTACTTTATATAGAGGAAAACCTGATTACTTTTTCCTTTTTGTTCTGGTTATTTATATGTTTGATTTTAATATAAAATTAAATAATTCTTATTATCAGGAGGGGGTTAATGATACATTTATGGGAATATGATTCCCGTAAGATTCATGCGGTAAATATGCCGCAAATGATGAGTGAACTTGAAAGAATCGGAAATGAAGGCTGGGAACTTGTATTTATCAGGGACGATCTTGATGAAGACGGAAATGTAACTGCCATTTTCAAAAGACAAAAGAACGAGACTATAGCCCTGTAAAAATTTATTTTTTTAAGAAAAGGATTGCGTTCTCATCTAGAAAAAATTTCTGGAATTCCCGAACGGCACTTAAGAGATCTTGTTTGGAAGAGGCTTAGTACTGGACTCACGGGCTGCGAGTTCTTAATTTTATCTCTTCACTTTTAGAGTAGATTTT
>JBNAKO010000161.1:0-5584 GCA_049706495.1 Methanosarcina sp.
GAATATTCCAATTATCGGGGATGATATTAAAGCCCAGCTCGGGGCAACTATCACTCACAGAATTCTTGCTGACCTTTTCGAAAAGCGAGGCGTAAAGCTGGATAGGACATATCAGCTAAATACCGGAGGAAATACTGATTTCCTTAATATGCTTAATAGAAGCAGGCTTGCCTCGAAAAAAGAGTCGAAAACTGAAGCTGTCCAATCTGTACTTTCACATAAGCTTGAGGACGAAAATATTCACATAGGGCCAAGTGATTATGTTGCCTGGCAAAAAGACAATAAAATCTGTTTCTTGAGAATGGAAGGCAGGTTATTTGGGGACGTACCTATGAACCTGGAACTTCGACTTTCCGTAGAAGATTCTCCTAATTCTGCAGGTGTAGTAATTGATGCCATACGCTGCTGTAAGTTGGCTCTTGACCGCGGAATCGGAGGAGTATTATATTCTCCGTCATCTTATTTTATGAAGCATCCGGCTGTTCAGTACCCAGATGATGAAGCATACCGGCGAACTGAAGAGTTTATAAAAGGAACTCGTGAACGTTAAGCAGTAAAAGAAATAGATTGTTTTAAAAATATTTTATTTTAGAAAATCCCGAAAATTCGGGATTTTTAAATTCTAAAGTGCTATCAATCATTTTTTATCAATGTCATTTTTGAGAAATTAGGCAACAAAATTACATAATCAGCCAGCTAATCAATAAAGTTTTTATATGAAATATTTTTATTGAGTACCTGGACAATGGTCCAATGGAAACTCTTTCTATTGATGTTGAGAACACTATGAAATCTTCACTTTTGAATTCTGTACTTAAAAAAGAAACAGCAATTATTCTGTTCATTTCAAAAAGATTTTTAAGTTCTGCTCGAAGCTTCCAAAAGGAAGCCGCATTCCAAAATTTATTTCAGATGAAATGGTAATACGTTTCTCAACTAGATTTTTTATAATTGTATAGTTTGTTTTCATTACATTATGTTAGATTTTTGATTTCATTCGAACTTTCCTTTTTTATCTGGATCCCTTCATTAAGACGGATCTGGTTTCTGCTCTCTGAATACCACTCAAGATGATTGTAAAGCCTTGGGATTTCAGCGTATCTCATTCTAGTAAAATTGCTATAATTTAAAAAGGGCTTTATGTCTCTTTTTTGGGATAGCTGCCTTAAACCTGTCATATTCTGCAGGGACGAAAATGCGTATCCCATTTACATAAATGGCTTCCTTTGTCCCTTGTGAAACCTGAAACTGGATACTTTTCTTTCATTATTCGCATACAGTTGTTTTCTTAAAAATGCTTTATTATTGCCTAAATTGGCTTTAATTGAGGCAAATTCATTGAGAAAACGTCAAAAATAGAGTAGTTTTAGGATAAAACAACTGGATTTAAGAGAATTTTATGGAGTTTTTTCCTATTACTTTTCTTCACTCTTTTATAAGCAGCTGTAAGAGGGCAATTTTACAGAAAAGTAGATACTAATGAAAGTAGTGTATCAAAAATTCTGTAGATAATAAATGTCAATTTAAATATTTAGAAACTTCATCGCCTACTTTGCCCCAGGTGACAGCTATGCTGGGATTGGGCCTCCTAGAGGTCAAACTGAGTGTAATTTTTTTCAGAAGAATAGATGGAACTTGCGAGTTGATCAAATTATGCCCCTAGTACCTGCTACTTTGGGGCTGGTGACAGCTTACGTAGCGCTACCCTTTTTTGAGATAACTTTGCAGGCCTGCAGCTCCCAGGCCTTCGCTTGATTCGCCAGGATACCAGGGAGAACAAGGCATTTTTCGGTATGCTCTGACCTTTCCTAACATGGTAAAGTAGGGTAAGAATTACCTAGATCAGTATCTTTTAGACCGATAGTTTTTCCTTCCTTTAGCATTTCAATAAGTTGGTAATATTTTTTCTTCGCTTCTTCATTTGGTGCTGCATCTCTGAGCTTTTCTAGTTTTTCAATAAGTTCATTTACCTCAGTGTCTGTTTTCTTCTCACGCATAATATTTGGATCAACAATTATGTAGTCATCGTCGTCTTTTCTGAAATTTTCAAATAATTTGATAGCGGAAATAAAGTCGGCGTACCCATCTGTTACCATTTTAAGAAACAGTTTATTTATTTCAGAGGATATTATAATTCTTGATTTTTTTGCACATTTCGACTCAAGATTATATGCAGTAATAAACGCAGGACCAATCAAATCATTCTCGTCCCAATAAACTTCACCCAGATCAATAGCTCCTCTGATTGTGTATCCACACTTAATGGCCTCTGACCAGACGACTGAAATCCCACTTAGAATAGAGGTTAATCCAAATACACGAGCTGGTGCCTTAAAAACGGCTTCACAATACGAAGAGTTTACTGGGAGAGCATCTTTTTTGCAACATCGGAAACAAAACATGAAAGAATCTGATACAGTTTTGACATAGGGGAGAAAAACAGTGGCTAGTTCCCCATCTTCTTTCGCTCCCCGTATATCCGCATCAATAGTGTCATTTATCTTTTTTTTAATTGAAAGTATTTTTTCAAGTGGATCTGGGCTCTTACCCCAGTTATTACAAACATCCTTTGAAAAACCAAGTATGTCAAGGTAACAAACAAAAGCGATACCATTGTATTTTTTATCATTACCTACAAGCATCAAATCTTCTTCCCTTATAAAAACTTCATTTTGATATATTCAAAACTCTGCATGTCCTCTACTTAGAAAGCTAGACAGCTCAATGCCTGCGCCGATCCGACATGGATACTGTTCTGGTCGAACCTCTAAATTCGGCTTAAAATAAATTTTTAATCTGGCTTTTTTCGCCTGTGTCTGCAATTCGTCTACCCATCTCCATTCAGGCTGAAAAGCTGGCATATTTGAGTTTTTGCTCCTTCTGCCGATAATCAGCCAACCGAAAATAGACATATCATCAAAGATTAGTCTCTCGTGTAAAAGCTCACATGACAGAAATTTAACTATAGCTTTTACCTGCTAAATGCCTCTATAGCTATTTCTACTCTTGCTTGTATGTCTACTGTAGTACCAACCCAAGCATTTTCAGGAAAATCAAAATCAAGTAATCTCTTAGGATTTTTAGTCAAAAATAAAAAAATTCCATTGCAGATTTTCTGAAAATTACAGAATACCTATAGTATGGAAAGCTGACATAATTCTACTAGAAATCGTAAAACTAAAAACATGATTTTGATTCTATAGTCTTATTATTATAATGAAAATTATCATTTCTAGGCAGAGTTTACCGCAAATGCCTATGTGTTTGTTTTCTCAATCATTCCAGAGTATAGGAGTTTACTTGTTTCCTTCGATAAGCCTTAACTTTAACAGAAAAAAACCATCAAAAACATAGTAATAATGAAATCATTAGCAGTAGCCAGAAATCACCCGATTACATTTTCAGAATAACAGTTTTAAGAAAATAAATGCTTTATATAATAACTTGTCTAATTTATTGATTCAAGATAAATAAATAAAAAAATATTTAGCTAACTTCCTTAATCAACTACTTGATGAAAAATGGATTTTGTAACATATAAACCGATAGAATTCTTTTCTCAGTTTTTCATTCCAATTCTTCTTCTTATTGCGGCTAGCGTTATAAATATAATAGTAACTCTAATAACAACAATATATTCAAAAACACATGATAAAAATAAATACATTAAAATTTTTAAAAATCGTTTTCCAGTAATCAGGGATTATTTTTCTACAATAAAAATTTACAAAATTTTGCGAGCAAGCGGGTTTTTAGTTTTTTTATGGTCTGTGATTTTAGGGATATCTCTTGAGATATTGATAATCCCCCTTCTGATTGATATTTTAGGTAATATTTTGAAAATGGAATTTCTTAGAGATTTAGTATTAAACATGATGTTGGATTTTAAGAGATTAGATGTAATTCTATTTATCAGTTCATTTTTAATAGTCGTCACACAATTATGTTTTGTCTTATTGTTTTTATGCTGGCTTGTTGTATTAATTTTGAAGGGATCAAATTACCAGAAATTAATGAATCTTATATGATAAAAACGCCAAAAACGCCAACAAATGTCGTTTATTTGTCATTATGGATTTTTTTAGGAATAATAAATGGAATGAATTTTGTAATATATTATTCTTTGTTTAAATTGTTACCAAAAATGTTTTCATTTAGCTGGAATAGCGAATATTCCTATACATATTTTGTAGCGAATATTTATTATTTTATATGTTACGGAGTTGCACATCTGCTCGGGGTTATTATTTACTTAGGTTGTGTATTTGCACTATGTTATATGATTACAGATCTTTCCGATAACATTATAAAATTAATTACGAATTCTTATGATCGCGACTTCCCTAAAGTAAAGATAACAACTGAGAACGGAGAAACAAAAGCTAGAATTGCAGATCTTCGCGATAAAGAACTGATCACTTTAAGTGAAGAAAATGTAGTAATAATGATACCGTGGAATAAAATTGAGATACTAGAAGCTAGCAAGATAGAAGGGTAACATTAATTCAAAACCCCGTTTACAGTATTTTTTTCGAAAATATAATTGTTCATTCTTTTATAATCAATTTTTTATCAACTTCTACAATTAAACCGGATTCCATCAACTTATATATTATTTGTTGTTTCAGAAAAAAGGATTCAGTAGGCAAGATTCCTCTTGCGAAAAAGGCAGGCGTGCAATAAGCAGAAATTTCATTCTTTTTAATATAATCACAAACTAAATTTTTTATTTTTATGAATCTTTCATCTTCGGGGGACATTATAACTCCTTTTTTACAGCCGTTTTAAGACGTTTTTAGAACAATAGAGTTAAGAAATACCTTAAAAGCCCTATGTTTCCCTATTAGGAAGGTTATCAGTGCCTCAATTTCAGAGGTTTTGAAAGGCAAGTATGCGAAAGAAAATTCCTATTTAAAAATATAGGCATTATAAAAAAGGAAGTTTTATTATAAGTGGTTGATATAAAACGAAAAACAATAAGGAGTAAAAAAATGGGAAGAAGAAAAAAATCCTCAATTCTAAAAGCTATTAAAACAGGATTAAAAATAGGTAAAAAAATGGGTAAGGCTTTTCATAAGACGACAGATAGAAAAGGCATTGAATCTTTATATAAAAAAAAGAAAAGATAAAAACCCTTCAGAACAGCATAAATACAAACTGATTTTTTAATGCTTCCAGAAATTTTCTGACTCTTCCCAGTTAGGAAGTATTCAGGAAACATTTAGGAAGTTTCTTAGCTAATTGCTTCCAAAAAGCTTCCTATGCCTTCTGATGAAAAATACAAAATCAATGTATGGATACCTGGAAGTTTATGGAGGCAAGTGGGAAGCTTAGGTTATAATAGCCCTACTAATCACTATAGCAGCCTTTGAAGCGTTTGTATTGCAGGAAGCAAAAGAAAGCTCTCAGGAAGCATTCAGGAAGCAATTAGGAAGTATGAGGAAATAATAATTCCTAACTTGGAAAAGCAAATATCTGAGCTCGAAAAACGCCCGGATCCTGTGACCTTTGCGCAGCTGCAGGCAAAACTAGAAGGCCTTCAGGAAATAGTCAGGGAGAAGGATAAGACTATATAACGTCTTAA
>JBNAKO010000162.1:0-1466 GCA_049706495.1 Methanosarcina sp.
GAATAGGAATCGAGTTTGGAAATGGATACATTGAAAACACTGCAACCGTTTTCTGCGATCAAACAGAGCCGGATTCAGACACCGAAAAAGTCCCAATAGGAAAAGAACAAGATCAGGAAGAAGAAAAGCCAGACTGCATAATAGAAAAAGAAGTTTTGGATGTGGCTGGAAAAGGTCCGATTGGAACAGTAACACAACCAGGAGACAAGATCCAGTACCAGATAATAGTTAAAAACACTGGCAAAGTAGACCTGACAAATCCGATTGTTGAAGATACTTTGATTGACATTACAGGACCGATAGAAACTTCAAATACGGATGGAGTCCTGGAAATTGGGGAGACCTGGACATATTCTGGAGAATATATTGTAACTGAGCAGGATATAACTACCAATGGAAATGGGGATGGTTACATTGAAAATACTGCAATCTTTGATTGTAACCAGTTAGATCCAAAATCAGATTCGGCTCAGGTTCTAATAAAAGAAAAAGACCAGGAAGAAGATGAGGAAGAAAAGCCTGCCTATTGCATATCAAAGTCAATAATAGCAGTAGATGAGACAGGAGACTGCATAATAAACGAGCCTGGAGACATAATAAAATACAGAGTAATAGTCAAAAATGAAGGAAATGTAGACCTGACAGGTGTTTTAGTAGAAGATACTCTGGTTGATCTTACAGGGCCAATAGGAGACGAAATTAATCCGGGAATCCTGAATCCAGGAGAGACATGGAAGTTCTTTGGGGAATACATAGTAACAAAACAAGATATTGAAAATAACGGGAATGCAAAGGAGAATGGAAAAGGATACATCGAAAATACTGCAAAAGTAAGCTGCAACGAACTACCTGAACAAAAATGCACTGCAAAGCAGCCAATTCTCCAGAAAACAGACCTTTGCATATACAAATCAGTAATCGGAACAGATGAAACAGGAGACTGCATAATTAACAACCCTGGAGAAATAATCCAGTATCAGATCATATTAAAAAATGAAGGAAAGGTCGATCTGACGGGAATTTCCGTAAAAGACTCTCTGATAGAACTGGCAGGGCCAAGTGGAGATGAAATTAATCCGGAAATTCTAAATCCTGGAGAAATCTGGAAGTACACAGGAGATTATGCAGTAACCCAGCAAGATATGAATACAAACGGAAATGGAGACGGATTCATTGAAAATACTGCAACGCTAACCTGTAACGAACTTTCTGACCAGAAAGCCACAGCAATTCAGCAAATCCTCCTAACGAAAAATAAAAACGAAGAAAATTCACAGGATAATACGAATAACCAGAATAACGGAAACAACCAGAACAATGAAAACGGAAACAATGGAAGTAACAACCAGAATGGTAATGGGAATAACAATGGAGGAAATGCTGGAGGAAATGGAAATAGTGGAAATGGTCACAAGAGCGGAGGAAGCAGTAAAGGCAGCAGTGGAGCAATGAGCACTTCTCCTGAA
>JBNAKO010000163.1:0-22665 GCA_049706495.1 Methanosarcina sp.
CGCCCTCCGAGGAAGGGGACTTCCCGCCTTAGAGTTAAACAAGTAATCACCCTTCCATTAGAATATCCATGCAAAACATTTATGAGTTCTCCTATTAAACCATTAAAACCAGTCTTCATACCAGCATAGTTCTTTGTTCTCCAAAAATATTGTTTTAATATAATCTCCAGCTAAAGGGCAGTATATTTTATTACTAATTTTATTACTAATATTCTATTACTGATATGCTAAACGTGCAAAGTTGGGGCTCATAATGCCCTTACTTCTTTTGAAGTGCTTAAAATCAACTCATTTTCCTGGAATATAGGATTTAATGCTAATTTTTCGATGAATTCGCGCACTGCTGGCCCCCTTTTAAGAACATATCTGTCTCCTACTCCTTTTTCGATCAATGGGGCATCTCCTGAGCTGCAAACGAATCTTACAATATCATATTTCCCAAGAGAAATTTCTTTCTTTTTGACTAGCTGGCTTACAGAATTCTCCTCATTTATTTCATACTCAAAAGCTATGGTTTTACCATCAATTTTCGCCTCGACATCTACTCCTTCTTCGTGATTTATCCGGATATCTTCGTATCCGTACTGACAGAGGAGTCCGGCCAATTGTACTACACTTGTATAATGGTCCAGTGTTTGTTTACCGGAATACGGAGAAATTAGTACCCCTTTTTCATCAAACATTCCGGCAGGTAAATAAGCGACCACATTCCCGGGTTCTCCAATCCTCTCTACTCTATGTTTTACATAGCCATTATTAACAAGCTGGGAAAGGTTCCCTGTGGCCCAATCAGAAAAAATGATTTTCTGCTTATCAACCAGCCATTGAAGCTCTGGAAAAACCTTAAAACAACCATCGGCCCTTGTTATTCTTTTTTTATAATTCCCTTTAATTATGGACATTTCGAGGGCAGTCGGTTCAAATCTTATGGGTATTCGCTGGCCTTTTACAATAAGCAGGCCTTCGCCTATCTCGGCGTTGGTCAAAATGTCAGTTTCTTCTTCTGTGAGGCTAAAATAATCCCTTACGTCCCCTCTGGCATTTTCCAGATTAGCCCCTAAAACTATATTAATAAACATATTAGTTTTATACTCTTCCTTAACTTTATTTTTGGCAAAATCACTGGGCTGGTGAGTTGCAAGCCATAGGAATACCTTATGTGAGCGCCCCTGTGTCAGGGTTTTTAACATCGATAAGGAAAGTTCAGGATTCCGCAAGTAAATAGCGGCTTCATCTACTGCTATAATTGTTTCTTTTTCGTTATCTGTGGAAAACCTGCTTCCAATCATTCCTGTAACTAAAACATTCATGGCATCCTGGATGATTTCAGGAACATCGGACAGGTCGATTATAATAAAGTCCTTACTAAGATCCAGGTCTGTGGTTTGATTGTTAATATAATTCAGAGAGCCTTTTTCGCTAATATGATAAGTTTTATTATAGAGAGCCTCTGCAGATTTCTGTTTTACTCCGAGACCCCTGTTATTCATATCTTTTTCCCAGAGCTCCCTTAGATTTTTCATAACAGGAAACGGATTATTCCAGGTCTCAGGACGGTCTCTATAGATTCCTGCCTGTTCATAGACCGTATTAAGGGTTTCATCCAGGTATGGTTCCATATTCCCTGAAAATTCCGAGCCAAACCAGACAGAACAAAATTTAATAAAAAGATCTTTATGCCTGTCGTAAGCTTTTGCATAAGCATAAGGGCTTGTACCCATGCTCTGCTTGTCGAAAAGAATTTGTAAAGGATTTATATTACTTCCATTTGGTCCTATATCGACAATACAGGCATCTTCTCCGTAATAATCTGCTACTGCCCTGTAATCTGTACCTGTATCGGCTTTAGGTGTGGTATAGACTATTCTTGAATTCAACATATCGTGCATTCTCATCAGGAGGATAAGGAAAGAAAAAGTTTTTCCAGCCCCTGTTGCGCCTAAAAATGTCAGGTGCTTTGCTGGAAGAGTGTCAAGATCAATGAGTATTTCGTTGTTGGTTTTGAGATCTTTTCCAAAGTAAAGCCCTTTCTCGTCGGTTCTGGAGTTTAGATTTGTAGAGGTGCAAAGGACTGCAGCCGTATCACTTCTGACTTCCACCCAGGATCTTGAATCGGATACCGGGAAAGGTAAAGATGCGAGAAAGATTTCAAGCATGCGCCCTGTTGGAATGTGAACCTCAATAAGTTCAGACTTCAAGATAGAAATTATATAACTTTCCGCTGTAAAAACTTCCCTTTCCCCACCCATAATTACAATTATAAAGGAAGAATGGAAGGATCTCTGGGAATTGAAATAGATTTGACGATAATTTGCGACTACGTCTTCACCTTTACACATCAAAGCAAGATCCATTGAACCGCCAGGGTTTACTTTCCTTGCATGTTCTTGATTGACATTTATTGTAAAGGAAGCTTTTTGCAGGCTATCCCTGGCAGCATCATTAGGGATCTGTATCAAACTGTGAGATATCAAAACCTTACAGCCTTCAAAGCTAAGTTCCTGGATGCGTTCGATTGCCTTACTGGTCATATCTCTTGGATAACCTTCCCCATTTTTCTTGGGAAGCCCTACGATAAGGCACCTCACATACATCCTCTGATCTATCACGAGATTAGTATCAAACACTTCTATACGATTTGGTGAAATTAATTTGCAGTAAGAGTCCCACCAGACTTTATCCTCAATTTTTTCCTTTGCTTTTCTTGACCTATATTTTGACTCTCTTCTTTTTGCCTGCAGTTTTCCCCAGAATGACATTAAACTACCAGCTCCGAAAACATCGTCCTGTAAGCCATTGCAATCTCATTGGGGTCTTCATAAATTCGAGGCTGCAGTTTTGCTGCTTTCATATTCTTCAAAAGCCCAGGCATGACTGCCCCATACTGAATTCTTGCAGCTTCTAAATTGGGCTGTTCTCCAAGACTTTGAAAAGCGTAATATTTCCATGAAATAACAGGAGTTCCATCTTCTGCGACTTTATTGTAAAGCCCTGCTAAATGTTGATCTGTTGCCTTTTTCCCATTAGAGTTATTGGAAACTTCTAAAAGGTATTGCTGGATTGGTTTTTTTGGTTTTAATCTACTGCATGCTATAGTCTTAAAATGTGTATTAGCCGGGATCCCATTGATAATCTTTTCAATTTTCTTTTCATGTTCTTCCCTGCTTTCATCTGAAATACGCCCGGGATAGGTTTCCATGAGTACGCCCCATTTTTTTTCTTTAAATTCAATAATTCCTTCTGGATGAATTGCTGCAATTGGAACAATTTTTTCAAGGAGTTGAACTGGAATATCAAATTTGTTGATTACATGTTTTCCTCTAACATCGGCCCACTTAAAACCGTAAATCAGGAATTGTTTTTCGACTTTCTCTGAAGTTGAAAAATATTTCAGCCAGATGTAGAGCCATATGATCAGGATCCCCAGTAAAATAGCCTGGATTTTGCCATCCTGAATACTTCCAATCTTGAAAATAATAAACAGTGCAACCCCTGCAAACCCCATCAAAACCCATGTGAAAGGGCTTGTAAAATCCAGATATTCATCATCCTGTATTTTTGTAATTGTTTTTGGAGGTCTAGGGGGGCTGTAAGGAGTTTCACTCATAATGCTACACCTGCCCTTAAAAGCATTTTACCACCTTTTTTAATAAATTCGAAATCCCCTGTTAACATGTACCAGCACATTATAAAAATAAACACAGTTAACCCGATATAGCCCAGAGGCTGCATTGCCTGTGGAAGGGCTTTCAAACCCAGAATTCCTATAGAAGTCGTAAATATAGCTACCGGCTGCAAAGCCAGAATCCTGATCACATTCTCCGTGATGCTTTGCGCAAATCCCCGCGTAGGTTCAGGAACCCAGAGAACCGCAACAAATGTACAAACAATAGCAAACGCGATGAGCACAAACCATCTTATTATAAAAAATCCCATTACACAAAGGTCACATATTGCCATTCCCAGATAAGTTATAAAATTATCAGGACTCGGAGCAATAGACTCCATTACAGTAAACATTGCATATTGGCTGAGGGCTTCAGTTATCTTTAAAGCCCCCATGAAAATAAAGTTTGCAAACAAGCCAATAAAGCACATTGTGATGCCTCCGATGAATTTGGATGTTGACAAATCTTTATTTCCAAAAATGCTATCTGTTACTTTCATTCTGGCGAGATTCCGGTTCATAAATTCCCCAAGAATGAAAAGCACCACAATATAAACCGCTAAAGCATTATAGTTTTTATACAACCTTTGAACATCCGGAATACTGTAAGGGTCTGGAATATGGGTCATTATCGTGAATAATGCTCCTCTAACAGTTCCGAATTCTTCATTTACGGCTGTATTATTCTCAAAGACCGCGTACATATTGTCGGCTGCTGCAATGAAGGCTTTCTGGACTCCTTTTGCTACCATATCCGCGCCTGCATCAGTAGCAGTATATTCACTTGCCAAAGCTGTATTGCATATTAGAAGAAGTCCCATTATAACTAAAGCAAATTTCACCATTTTGGGATCACTCTCTTCCCATTTCTATAAATTGAAATAGCAAAAATAGTAAAAGTCCCGACGAAAGACCATAAACTGGGGTTTAATATTTTTCCACTTTCATCAGGAATTTCCGTAATGTTAAAATCAGTTACCTCTAAAGTAGTATAGGGAGTTGTAGCAGTGATATTGAGTTCTTCCCTATGAAATTTTCCCGCGATATAGAGTTTATCTCCATATCCTGAAATCTGTTTATCGGAAGCCTTCCAGGACGAGATTCTCGAATAATTTACATATTCCAAACCATTTTGTTTGCTGTTTTTCTCTCCTACAAACTTATAATAAGTTGCGGAACTCCCATTATAGATATATTCCTCTTTTACAATACCTGGGTTGTCAGAAAGGTCAACAACTGCATGAGGATTATATGAATTGTTATAGTAGGCGATTTTAACTCGCAGGTCTTTTATTTCGGGAAACTGTACCGGAGCTTTTGAAGTAACTGTAAAAGTTTCAGTTTCGCTCTCAGTAATAATGGAAGGAACTGAAATACTTTTATCTCTGATTGTAACTTTATATACTGTTTTCTTAAAATAAGAGGTTTTAACCTTCAAATGAACAGTTAGATTACTCTCATTCTCCTCGTAGGACAATTCTGAGTCCTGCCCTGCACCGAATAGTGCAGTATTTCGAGTTTCGTAGTTAACTATTACATTATCCTTTAAGGAACCATTAATATATTCAATTCCTTCAATTTTAGAAATCCCTTTGAAGCCTTCAATTGAGAGCGTTGCTTCTGTATACTTTCCTCTTTTTTGCCAGTTCTTTGAGGGAATAATTGCTTTTTTCTGCTCGATTCTGGCAGTAGTTGAAAATTCTTTATCTAAAATATCAAAAATTGATGTTATTTCATGAGTATCCGTATCAGTAGTATTTTTAGTACTTGTCGGAGCTATAGTTTCAAGTTCCATCGGAGAGACATAAGTACATGTCCAGACCGAACCTGTCCACCACCATCCCGAGCTTGTATTGTGGGTTTTAGGGTTCTGCAAATCATCATTTGAGGAACTTATTTGATATAGATTCCCATTTAAGTTATTCCAGAAACAGTTTCCAGAAACCGTAAAATTTGCTCCTGCTCGGTTAGCAATCCCATAACCTGTGCCTGCCTGTGAAATTCTGGTATGTTCCACTGTGTTTGTTATTATATTGTCCTGCAGAACGGAGCCTGAACCTCCGGACAAAACGAGAAAAGCGGAATTCCTGGCCCCGTCAAAAACATTATTTTTTATTATGTTGCCATTAGTCCCATATCCGGTTATTCCGGCTGCATAATCTATATTATAAGTCTGTGCAGGCTGCCAGAATAAATTGTGATGAATATAGATTTCCTGATTATGACTCTTCCCTTTTTTATAGGCAATAAGCCAGATCCCGGATCCCCATGTCTGTTTAATTATGTTATTGCAGATTTCGATGTCTTCCATCCTGCCTGCTGAATCCTCTATCTGGATCCCTGCATTCCCGCCCAGAGAGTCAAGCTGTGCATCAATCACATTATCGTGAAAGCGGACATGCTCTGTGTTCCAGAGTCTTAAAGCACTATTTGTACGGGTCGTAATTCGGTTATTATAGACTTCTATGTTCTGGCTGTCTATTCCATAAAAGCCTTCATGGCCCATTTTATAAATCAGATTATTATAAAATTTTATGTTAGTTGACGTTTTAGTCCTTAGGCCGTCTCCTAGACTATCATGGAAAATACACTCATGAACTTTTATGGAATTGCAGTCGATTGCGTGTATTATATTATAGTAGCCTTTCCCGTGAAGCGTATCTGGATTTCCATCGGAATTTGCATTAATTTCCAGATTAGAAATTTCAATATTTTGAATGTTTGTTGCCTGGATAAGAGGTTTCCAGGCTTTCCAACCGGCATTGCTTACTAATTTTATAATTGTTCCATTAGTTCCTGTTAAGGTATTTCCTGAATTCATAAGAATAGAATCGGAAATTGTGTAAGTCTTGGCTGGCAAAACAACAGTACTATTTTCTTTTAATTTTTCATTTATCCAGATTTCATCTCCTGCTCTCGCTACCCCACACAGCAATAAAAAAGAAATGAGGATAGTGAGAATTGGATTTATATTTACACCATCCCATTAATTTTTGGAATAATATATTCATAAAGGAATATTAACCCCACAATTACGATAATGCATTCCACAAACCAGCCTTTCATATTTTCTCTGGCATTTAGCACGTCATTAATTCGTTCCCGCATTCTGGCAACATTTCCAGACATCCAGAGGAACAGAATAGAAATAATAGCAACAAAAACTGCTCCCCATTTTACAAAAGTCATTACATCGCCTGCTATACCTGAAGCCGGACCTAAGTTCTCTGTCACTGACGAATTATCAGCGCCAAGAGCAACATTGGCAGTAAATAAGATACTTAGAGACACGAAAAAAATTTTTGTTATTTTTTTATTTTTCATATTTCCATCCTCATAATAATTTTTCTTTTTGTAATAACTTTATAGATACGTACTGTGCCCAGTAGCAGTAACTTTATGTTCAGGATTCTAACTGAAAAGTTTCTGAGAAAGGGCCCAGAATATTTATTAAGTGGAATCAATTTCTAGAAATACAGGATCAATTATAACCTTATGAGAACTGTCAGGTTTCTTAATTCATTCAATACGGGGGACTAACTTCTTAAATTCAATTTTCGACAATGGATATTAATAAATATTTGATCTACAGTTCACAATAAAAGAAGGAGAGTATATAAAGATTGCCAATATAGGCTATTGGGATGTAATGTAGGTATCTTAAGAATGCGACTATACATATAGTTGCTATATAATATATAGGTAAAGAAATATATATTAAAAAATTTTCTTAAATATATCTTATTCATTATACAAATTAAAGATTATGAGTAAATATTTTTATTTTACAGGTGTTAGCAAGCTTCTTTTTTTAAAAATGACTATTTCTTTTTTTAGAAAAAAGAAATTAAAGCTTATTATTTGAAAATAAATTTGTATTTAGTCCCAAAATCGAGCTAAATTTTAAGAAAAAATATTTGGTTTTTTTATTATGGCGTTTGATTCCGTTTATGCTGAGTTTGAAACAAAATATATGGGTATGAGATATAATACTTTGAAAAAATAAAAATTAAAGATTTTACCTTTTTGGAACAAAAATTTATAGAAAACTGATCTTTGTTATTAAGAAGATTTTGGGAATAAATCTGATCAAATAAAAAAGTTTATTTACTTTTAAATAGTGAGATTTAGAAGCCCTGGGTAGTTAAACAGTTTTGACCACATCAGTATCATCACATTTTTTAATTACCAATTTCTAATACTCACTTATTTGTTGTCTTATTCATCTATTTATCTATAAATGGACATAGAATTCTGAAGGAAATCAAATCTATCGTCTTATATTTCTTATTTATATATTTTTTAAATTGTCCAAATAAAATGACCTATAATGTTATTTACCTGGTTTAGAATTTACATGGAAAACAGAAAATTAAAAAAACTGTAAGTCTTAGACTACTAAAGTACAGCTACACGTCTAGAATATAGTTTTAGGAACATAAGTTACAGTTCTAATTTCAAAATATATTATACCAACTTTCAATTTAAGTTAGCTTTTTCTAATATTTTTCTTAAAAATGATCCTGAGTTTTTTATCAGATTCAATATTAGAGGCCATCTTAAAATTCAAAACGCTTCTACATTTGGATAGTAGGCATTGTTGCTTTGAATTCAGAATGTAAATTTATTACATCGGACTTACTTCCCTTTATGTATAAAACCAAGTATATTGCCGTTATACTCATAATCTACAGTTTGGAAATTTAATTGTTTAATGCCGCCGCTTTTCAGTTTAAATGTGTGAGTCTTAGCCATTTATAAAATCAAATTTAATTTTAAGACACGCTCGTAATCTGAACTATATAATAAAGGGTTAAATAGGATCTAAGGGTCAAATAAGATTTTTTAAACAGTATGCATAGGAATAAATGTTTAGCAGAGGAAGCCTAAATAAAATCTCCTTTTAAGGGGCTTTTTCTCTAAAAAACAGTGAAATTTTAACTGAATGTTTTTATTTTCAAGGCATTTTAGAGCTTCAGGTCTTTTATATCTATATACATACGTAAAAAATAGAGGATTTATTAGTTAATGTTGTTAAAACATATGACTATCAATTATGAGTATAAAAATAATAATTAATATTGGTTAATCTTTTATAGAGACTCCACCAAATGCGGCAAATCCGGTGATAATCAAATCAGGTTTTTCGGTTTCGATTTCATTGCGTGCTGAACTTCTTGGCCTTTCATCTTCAGCACTACCTAATATAGGTAACACATCCATCTGGATCTTCCATTCTTCAGGAATTTTTATATCAGCCCCTCCGAAAATAGCAATTACATTTATCTTAGCGGGTTTTTCTTTGATTATAGAATCTCTTAGGTCAAGGTCTACTCCACCAAAGATTGCAGTAATATCTCCTCCCATAAAGTGTGCAGAATTACTGGAGCTTTCTATTCCACCAAACACTGAAAACAAATCTACCATTTCAGTATTTCTCTGGGAGACTAATGGACGAGTTTTTCTGTTGACAAGAATTCCAATTCCCATTATGATAATTAATAGCGGCCACCATCTACTAATCGACTCCCAGGAAACAATCCCAAGAATTAACAATTGAAGAGTTGCAAATATAGTTATCATGATGATAGGTCCTGCTATGTTAGAAAAGCCACTTTTCCATAATGCATAAAGTCCAAGTAAAACGAATAAAGAAGGTATATACATTAGCAGCCGGTCGGTGTCATATATTCCGACCGTTTTCAATAAGAGAAGTACTCCAAAAATCAGTAATATAGCGCCAAATATCGTTTGATATGAAATTTTACCCACTGTTAATTCCCCTGATCATTTGAACTGTTATTGTAGTAAATGATAGAATTTTTCACTTTATTACAATAACTAAATATTGAGAATAATACATTAAATATGGCAGTGTCGCAAATTTGCTGTAAATTTGAAGTCAAGTTTTTGTGTATATGGGAAAATTGATCTTCTGATGTGGAATTTTTTACTCAATAACTTCTTGAGATTTGTGATTTTACAGAACTTGTGTTACACTGCCTAAATACCAGAACAAACCCAAATGAAAACTCTTAAAATTGTAGGAAAATCTTAGGCACCCAAAATTGAAAATTATTAAAAAAATCCTTAATAAAAACATTATATAAAAAATAAAAATATTTTTAATTTATATAAGCATGATTTTTTTCCATCTGTTCCTTTTCTTTTTAAGATTAAATTTTAAAGTAAGGAATTATTTTGAAGATAATATCGATAATAAGCATGTTCTTTTTTAAAGATCTTTCTCTTTAGTAATACCTTAAAAAGTTTAAGTAGATATTAATTTGAACGTTCTTCATTTTCAAGGCATTTTAAAGCTTCAAGTTTTCTTTTGGCATCAGCCATATCAGGGTAAAGACGCAGGATTTCGTTGAAAATTTTTATAGCTTCTCCGTACCTTTCCATTTTTCCAAGGATAACCCCTTTGTAATTCATGGACTGAACATCCTGAGGGTTTATTCTCAACAGTTTGTCAAAAGTTTTCAAGGCTTCTTCATACTCGCCAAGTCTGCCAAGAGAAACTCCAAGATATTTCAGAGATTGTTCGTGCCAGGGATTAATTGAAAGGGCTTCGCTGAAGGCCCGAATTGCGGTTTCATACAGTTTTTGCTTGAAGCAGATGACTCCGACATTATAGATTGCCTTAATATTCTCAGGGTCCTTTTCCAGTACAAGATCGAAGACTCTCAGGGCTTCCCTGTATAATTCAAGGGTACAGTATGCAATTCCTTTATAGTTCAGGGCATCAAGGTTATCCGGAGAGATTTCAAGAATACGGTCAAAATAACTTAGAGCTTCCTGAACCCTGTTTAGTTTAATAAGGGTTGTAGCAGTATTATAAAGCGCTTCCTCATTTTCAGGATTAAAAAGCCCGGCCTTTTCAAAAGCCTTTAAGGCTTCTGCCGGTTCATTGAGTTCTAAAAGGCAGAGCCCAAGGTAATTAAGGCTTTCAGGGTCTTCAGGTTCGGCTGAGAGAAGCAGTTCAAAAGTTCTGGCAGCAGCTTCAAATTCTTCAAGATTGAAAAGGACAAGAGCTCTATTATAAAGGGATTCCCTGTGCATGGGATTATTTTCCAGGACAATATCAAAAGCCTGAAGGGCTTTTTCATAATCCTGAGCTTCTATCCTGGCAATTCCGAGTTTGTAATAAGTTTCAAGGATTCCTGGAAAATCAGGGGAGAAAAGAAGAACTCTTTCAAAATCCCGTGCAGCGTCTTTGAAATTTTTAAGCTTGAAATTGACCATACCGCGATTGTAAAGAATATTTACGTTTTTGGGGTTCAACTCGAGCGCTGAATCGAAAGCATGGAGTGCTTCCTCATACCTGTTTAATAAAAGCAGGGTAAGCCCATGCTGCTCCCAGGCAGCTTCAAGAGTCGGATCGAGCTGCAGGGCTCTTTCAAAAGCTTCCGCAGCTTCCTGATTTCTGTTCAGCTCTCTCAAACAAAGTCCTTTCATATGCCAGAGGTCTCCAGTTTCGGGTTTTACCCCAAGGACAACATCAAAAGTTGCAAGAGCTTCTTTATAATTTCTTAATTTTAGCTGGCAGATCCCAATTTTTGTCCAGGCGTCTTCAATCTCGAAATTGTTCAACTTCAAACTCTCATCCTGAGTTTTTCCTTTACCTCTTGCTATAGTCCTTTCCTTATGAGCTTCTTCTTTATTATCCTGCTCTTTTTTGTTTATTTCTTTGAAGTTTTCTTCTTCATTTTTTCTTTTCTCATAATCCCCTTTTATTTTTTGCAGGTTTTCTTCCTGCTTTTCATTGTTTTCCTCTTCTATTTTGCAGTTATTTATTCCATTAAGATTTCTTTTTTTATTACTGGTTTTTTCTTCATTGGCTTCTTCAATAATATCAGGAAAGGTTTCCTTATTCTCTATTCCTTTGTTGCCGCTTTCTTTATAATTTCTTTCTTCAGTTCCTGTTTCTAACCTTTCTTTTTCCAGGCCGATATTTTCCTGATTGTCCTTTTCCTGCTGTTTTTCATCCTCATCTTCCATTAAAGCCTGTTCAAAAGCTTCAAGGGCTTCCTCATAAAGTTCCAGGGAAAAGAGGGAAATCCCTGCCCTGTACCAGGCTTTCTCAAAATCAGGATAGAGCAAAACAAGCTGCGAAAAGACTTCAAGGGCTTCTTCCATTCTATTAAGTTCCATTAATACAAGCCCTTTATCGTAAAGGATTTCCAAAGATGCCAATTGTCCTTTTGCAAGCTTCTCAAGCGGCAAAAGAGCTTCTTCATATCTCCCAAGCTCTATCAAAGAGGAAGCAAATTTTTGGAGAAGCTCATCAAAAGCTTGCGAATAGATTTGATTCTCTTGCAGAGGCTCTTCCTTGAGGTCGTCTTCTTTCTCTGCTTTAGTCTTATTGTCTTTTATCTTTTGATCTTCTATCTCATTTTCCTCTTTGCCCATAAAATATTTTCTGGAAAAAATGCTGCTGTTTTCCGAATTCTCTTCCGCGGCATTATAATCTCCATTCTCAAGATTGAGATTCTGGACTGTGCATTCAAGCAAAGAATCAACTACAGAAACTGCCTCCTCGATTTGACCAAGCTCAAAAAGGGCAAGGGCTTTTTTATGTAAAATCTCAGGGTCTGATTCTTTAGATTCAAGCAGGATATTAAATGCTTGAAGAGCTTTTTCATATTCCTTAAGTTCAAAACAGGAATTTCCTTTATAATAATGAAGATCTGGAGCCTGGCACCCAAGTTTGTGGGCTTTTTCAAAGGCTTCCAGGGCTTCTTCGAAGATGCCCAGCTTATAGCAGGCAAGAGCCCTGCAGTAGTGCAGATCTTCTTTTTCTGGACAATACTCAATTGCAGCCCTGAGAGCTTCAATTGCCTCATTATATTCTTCGAGCTCAAAATGAGTATATCCTTTCTGTTCAAGGGCATAAGTACAGTCAGGTTTCAGTTTAAGGACATAATCGAAAATCGTTGAAGCTTCCTGAGCCTGGCCTAAGGCTTTTAAAACCAGGCCTTTTCTGAAAAGTACTGTTTTTCTCTCCGGGTTCTGGTTAAGCACTTTATCAAAGGTTTCAAGGGCTTCTTCATAATGTTCCATTTTAAAATATGCAGTACTCAGGTGGGCAAGAGCCTCAGAGTTTTCAGGTTCATTTTTAAGGATCTCCTTAAAACCAGATACTGCCTCTTCATATCTTCCAGAACGCAGCAGCGAGAGGCTCCGCATGTAAATAATGTCAAGCCTTTCCTCATTTATTTCGGAATCTGTTTCATAACGCATTTTAATTGCTGAATCCGTTTTAAGTGTAGCCTCAAAAGCTGTTATAGCATCCTCAAAGTTTCCAAGTTCAAAATATGAAAGCCCAAGCTGGTAAAAAGTGTCTTCAAATTCAGATCTGATTTCCAGAACCTTTCTAAAAGCTTTAACAGCTTTTTCATGCTGGTTTAGCTTTGAATGAGATATCCCTTTTAAATACCAGGTTTCTACAGACCCCGGGTCCTGCTCAAGAAGTTCCTTAAAAACTTCAAGGGCTTTTTCGTATTCTTCTTGATTTATATAGACAAGCCCTTTCCAGTACAATATTGAAGAATCCTGCTCAGAAAAAACATTTTTATTTATATCTTTGTCTGTATTTTTATCGATATTTCCAGCTATATTTTCATCTTTCATTTCTTCATTATACTGGTCGTCCTTAAATGCTTCTTGTTTTTCTATCTCTTCAAAAAGCGATAAAGCTGTTTCGTACTGCCCTGATTCCAGGCTTGCAATTCCTAATTTCAATTTCAGAGCTTCACTGGTAGGGTCAAGATCAAGCAGTTTTGAAAGGGTTCCGGCAGCTTCTTCATATCTTTGCAACTGCATAAGACATTCTGCTTTATTGTGCAGCGCAGAATGATTTTCCGGATCTTTTTCTGAAAGAATTTCAAGAGTTTCAAGAGCAGATTCATATTGTTGAGTCTCAAGCAGGCAATTTAATTTATACTCAAGGGCCTCCTTTAATTCAGGGTTGAAAAGAAAGGCTGCCCCAAAGGCATTGGCTGCCTCTTCTGGCTTGTTCATTCTGTATAATGTAAGTCCTGTATAATACCAGAGGATATCAGAATCCGGTTTTTCCTTAAGTGCATCCTCAAAGGTTTCAAGGGCAGAAATATAATTCTCAAGCTGCATCTGTGCAAAGCCTTTATAGATTCTGGCATCTGCAGAATCTGGCACTTCGCATGCCTGTTTCTCTATCTCTTTATCATTTGTGTCTTTTTTATCTGCACTATTTTTATTCTCTATAACATTAATATAAAATTTAATATAATCTGTTTCTTTATCATTTTTATATTTATAATCCGTATACTCACTATCTTCATAATTTGTATAATTACAGTTAGTTTCTCTGCTAATAACCTTATCAAAAGCCTTTATAGCATCCTCAAAAAGTTCCAGCCTTATCAGGGCAAGACCTTTTCCATACCAGGCATCTTTTGAATCGGGATTATCAAGCAGTATTTGCTCAAAAGCCTGTAATGCAGTCTCATATTCTCCGATTTCCATTGCAAGCCGTGCCTTTAAATACTGGATTTCCTGCTTATCAGGATTTTTTCCGGCAAGCTTTTCAAAAGTTTTAAGGGCCTGTTCCTGTTTTCCAAGCTCTAACCGGGTTATTCCGAGATTATATAACAGTTCAGGGTAATGGGATTCAAAATTCTCCGGGTCAAGCGAAACGATTTTTTCAAAGCAGTCCAGGGCAGTTTCTTTCTCATCTACTTTAAGCAGGCATATTCCTCTGTTATAAAGAGAATCCAGATCTTCTGGATTGACTTTAAGAACTTCGGAAAAGGCTTTTTCTGCTTTTTCATATTCTTCTGCAGCAAGCAAAATTAACCCTTTATTTCTCCAGGCGTCCTCAAAGTCAGGCCTGAGCTTAAGAGCCTCTTCAAAAGCAGCAAGAGATTCTTCTGTTTTCCCCAGTTTTCCAAGCACTATCCCTTTCCTGTTCCAGGCTTTTTCCTGATAAGGGTTCAGCCGAAGGCTCTGTTCAAAGGCTGCTAAGGCTTCTTCGTAGCTCTCAAGGGAATAAAGAGCAAAACCTTTATTCATCCAGCAAATCTCATTTTCCGGATTTAATTCCGAAGCTTTTTCAAGGGCTGTTAGAGCAGGCTCATATTTTCCTCTGTCAAGAAAGATTAAGCCCTTCCGGAGCCAGAGTTTGGAATTTTCAGGTTCTTTTTCAAGGCTTTTTGAGAGCGACTCAAGAGCTTCTTCAAAACGGCCAAGTTCCACAAGTAAAGTGCCCCTGTATTTCTGAGCATCCAGAGAATCAGGACTGGATTCAAGCATGCAATCAAAAGTTTTGAGGGCTTCTTCGTATTTTCCCAGCTTAACAAGCAGTCGGCCCTGTTGAAGCCAGGCGTCCTGGTAACCAGGGTCGAGTTCGGTAACTTTGCTAAAAGTCTGGACTGCTTCTTCAAAACGCTGCAATTTTAGAAGGGCAAGCGCTTTATTATACCAGATATCCTTCATTTCCGGATATATTTCAAGCATGGAATTAAAAGCCTCAAGGGCTTCCTCATAAACCTCAAGTTTCATAAGGGCAAAGCACTTATAATTCCAGGCTTCAAAATATATGGGATCAAGCTCAATGGCTTTTTCAAAATCAGAAATAGCTTCATTGAGCCTTAATAATTTGATAAAAACAAGTCCTCTATTAAGCCAGATTTCTTTATTTTCCGGATTTAATTTCAGAGCTTTTGAGAAAGTTTTTTCAGAATCTTCGTAGCGGGAGAGTTCATTTAAGAGTATGCCTTTATGATAAAGAGCATTTTCATCTTCAGGGATTTTCTTTAAAAAATTATCAATGCACTCAAGAGCCTCTTCTTTTTTCCCAAGTTTTTCAAGGGAAAAATATTTTTGTTCCAGAGCATCTGTGTGTTTTGGATTTTCTCGAATCACTGAATTAAAACATTCCAGAGCTTTTTCATGTTCACCAAGCTTTGCAAAAATAAGGCCTTTCGCGTAATAAGCTTCTAAATTTTTAGGGTTAATCTCAAGGGCATGTCCGAAACTTTCCAGAGCTTCTTCATACCTGTCTGCCTTTCCCTCTATCATTCCTCTGGCATACCAGGCAATTCCACACCCGGGTTCGAGCTCGAGAGCTTTTTCAAGACAGAGGATAGAAGCTTCGGTTCTTCCAACCTCTGCAAATGCAAGACCTCTTTGATACCAGATTTTTGAGTTTTCAGGGTTAATCTCAAGTGCGCAGTCGTATGTTTCCAGAGCGTCTTCAAGCTGGCCAAGGGAAGCCAGAATGTGCCCTTTCTTACATAAGGCGTCAAAATTCCCGGGTTCTAATTCCAGAAACTGATTGAAGGATTCGAGGGCTTTATCCGGCCTGTCAGATCTTAGCAGAGCAACTCCTCTCTTAAAGAGAGCTTCTTTATGAGCTGGATTTTTATCCAGAATTTTATTAAAGACATTAATTGATTTTTCATACCTTTTGTGTTCAATCAGGTCAATGCCCCTCTGCAAGGCTTCGTCATAAGTAATAAGTAATTCCTCCCGTCCCTTTTTCCGAATAAGGTGTATAAGCGCAAGTCGATTAATCCTTAATTAAATCCTTAATTAAATTCTTAATTATAATTTAAAATTTAAATTGGGATTTCTGGCAATTTTCCCTGTTTTTATTATTTTGAATGTTTTCTGCTTTTTTCTTTTCTATTGTTTTATATCTCTTAAATTTTCGCGGGGCTGATTACTCTCCGCTGTTTTATTTCTTTAATAATTTATTTGTTATGAATTTATTATGTATTGGTAATCTCTTCTAATATATTTAGTGTCTTTTTGCATACTTTTCCGCACACCGAATGGCTGCAATTGTCTGATATCTTCAGGCAAGGAATATTCTCATGTAAGTGAATGCAAATAATAATCTTTTAAATTTCATTTGAATCAAATTAAATACGACTTTCAAATATCACGTAAACTTTAATGAAATCTTAAAATTTAATTTTGTAATCTCAAGCTTAAAGCTTTATTTTTATTAATTTTTATTTAGAATGTAATCTCCAAGCATCTATATAAACAATCCTCTATAATTGTGATTGGGAGACAAGTTCACTCTTTTATTTACAAAGTAAATTATGAAATAGCTTGCATCCTGAAAAGCTCCATACTTATAAATAAAGTATAAATAGATACCCTGGCTAAATTAAGCTCCAGAATATTCATTTAAAGCTTTGTGAAGGCATTTACAGGTTTTTAAATTGAAACAGACAAGAAAAATGAATTCGGGGTTTTCGTTCTCTTGAAACAATTGTTTTATTTGAGAAACAGTAATTATTGCAGCTTTTTCTGAAGGAAGACCATATGCACCTGTGCTTATTGCCGGAAACGCAATAGTTTTTATGCCGTATTCCCTGGCAAGTTCAAGGCTTTTTCTATAGCAGGGAGCTAAAAGGTTTTCTTCTCCATTTCTGCCTCCCTGCCAGACAGGGCCAACTGTGTGTATTACCCATTTTGCAGGTAAAAGATATCCTTTTGTAATTTTGGCTTCTCCAGTAGAACATCCCTGGAGTTTTCTGCATTCTTCAAGCAACTCAGGCCCTGCAGCTTTATGGATAGCTCCATCCACTCCTCCCCCACCAAGCAGAGTCGAATTAGCAGCATTTACTATAGCATCAACTTCCAGCTTTACAATATCCGTTTGAATTATTCTTACCCGATCAGATATTTTTTTCATAAAAGCTCTTTATATTCATTTAACTTAACATCTTTTAATTGCAGGTTTTTATTTACTTATCATTAGGTCAAAATATTACAAATTTTTAAAATACTTTTTCGACTTATTCTTCTCCATCTTTGACATATTTTCAATTCTTTTTGTGTTATAGATATTCCTTAAAATCAAAAGTATTATGACCTAAAAGATTTTGAAAACTTAAAAAAATTTTAATTTTAAAATCTTTTCTGAAAAGGAGTTATTAATTATTATTATCTGGAATTTTTATTCTACTATTTTTTTCTTTCATTTAACTTTATTTTTATTCCTCCAATTGACGTTTCTGAATTTTGTGGACAATTTTTATCTTCTTTTTCCGATTTTTAGTTTGTGTATGCCCAAACAATCTTATAACATAAACATAAATTAATACTAATTATCCGGGTATGGGGTTTTCAGTTCCTTGCAAGTCATTTTTACCTGTATTGAGGATTTTGAAAACTTTGATTTCCCTAAAAAGGCTATAAGCCGAGTTAAAAAAGATCTAATTGTTGGGATTTTGAAAATAATAGATATTAAAATAAAATAAAAAATGAATTTTATGTAGGATTGAATGGGGTGTTAATTATGGCTGATATGACGCTTAAAGAAAGGCTTTTAAACGCGCTGGAAGGAAAAGAAGTTGACAAAGTACCTGTCTGTTCCGTAACCCAGACTGGAATAGTTGAACTTATGGATGAAGTTGGAGCTCCCTGGCCTGAATCTCACACAGACCCTGAATTAATGGCAAAGCTTGCAATTGCAAACTACGAAATGAGCGGACTCGAAGCTGTGAGGGTCCCTTACTGTCTGACTGTTCTTGCTGAAGCCATGGGCTGCGAAGTTAATATGGGGACAAAAAACAGGCAGCCCTCTGTAACTGCCCATCCTTACCCGAAAGATCTTGAAGGCATGAAGATGCCTGATAATTTGCTGGACATGGGTAGAATTCAAGCCGTACTTGATGCTATTAAAATAATCAGGGAAAGGGTAGGGCCAGATGTCCCGATTATCGGTGGAATGGAAGGCCCTGTTACCCTGGCTTCAGATCTGGCAAGCGTAAAATCTTTTATGAAGTGGTCTATTAAAAAACCTGAGATGTTAAGACAGGTGCTGGACTTTGCGGCCGAAGCTACAATAGCTTATGCAAATTCAATGGTGCTTGCCGGAGCAGATATCATTTCGGTTGCTGATCCTGTAGCATCCCCTGATCTTATGAGCCCGGATTCTTTTAAGAATGAGCTTCAACCAAGGTTACAGAGATTCTCCTCAGAGGTAAATTCAGTTACAGTCCTGCATATCTGTGGAAATGTAAACCCCATATTGGATTATATGGCAGATTGCGGTTTTGAAGGCCTGAGCGTCGAAGAAAAAATTGGCAGCATCAAAAAGGCTAAAGAAATCCTTGGCACTAGGGCAAGGCTAGTAGGAAATATTTCAAGTCCATTCACCCTGCTTCCGGGCCCTGTTGAGAAAATCAAGGGAGAAGCAAAAAAAGCCATTACAGAGGGAGTAGATGTGCTCGCCCCAGGGTGTGGAATTGCACCAATGACTCCATTGGCTCATATTAAAGCAATGGTAGAAGCAAGGGACGAGTATTATTCTTAAATATGATTTTTAAAAGGAAAAATATATTTTTTGATTTACCTCTTTTTACCTTTTTCCCATTTTTTTCTTGTTTTTAATAAAGGTCTAAAGACGTTTTTTTCAAAATTTGGATTTATTATAGATTTTGCTCAATTTTAAGTTTTATTTTATGTTTAATTTATTTTGTATTTAATTTTATTCTTGTCCATCCATTTTTATAATTTCCAGTTTTTTGTTTTATCTTCATTCACCTTTGTGTATTTTCAATTTAATTTTGTTTTCAAATTGAGTGAAATCTAAAGTAATGTTAATTTCCTGTAAATAAGCGGTACAAGTAGTATTTCAGACATTGCCAGATAAATATCTGGTATAAACATTGATAAAAAGCAGTATAGAATCAGTAAAATAAATCTTCTGTCGTTTAATGAGCCAAAGCTCAATTTTTTAGGTCATAAAAAAGAAAAAAGGAGATAAACCTCAATTAGAGGTCGTAGTTCTCCGGAAGGAACACTTTGACTTCATTCTTATATTTGGTAAGGTTGTCGCTTATGAACTGATCCTTATCGTCGCTGAGAGCCTCAAAAGCTGCTCTTGCATTTGCAAGGGCTGTGGCTTCGAACCTGGAAAGTTCAAGTTTCCCTTTTGCTCCTTCTTCGACAATCTTGATACTTTCTATTGCTGCATCCCTGGCACGGAGGTAAATATCATTACCATTTTTGGCAATAGCCTGTCCTACTCTGTAAGCATGAGGGTATGCAAGTACATATCCCTGCGCATCCCTGTACATATCTGAGGCCATGAGTATATCTCTCAGGATTTTCTCATTTCCTGAATTGAGAGCAACATTCATCATAGCACAGTCATATGCAAGAGTTTCAGACCAGCACTGAACTGTAGTACCACCGAATTCTCCGTGATATTCAACAGATTCGTTGGACCAGAGGTCACAGCACTGCATTGTCAGATTACCCATAAGGTCAGAGTGGGCGCAGGTAGAGGTCTTACCTTCCTGAGAGATAGGCACTCCTGCAATTGATTTAACAATGGTGTTTTCATATCCGCAGTCTTTACCCGGGCCAGTTGCTCCACACTCGTATGCAACAAGAGATCTTGCTGCAGAGATTGCCCTTGCAATTATTGCAATAGTGTGAGCAAGGTTCTTATCAAGGAGACCGCCTGCAATGAACATTGCAGTATTTGCCTGGGCACAGTCCGTATCTCCGGATGCAACTACGTTGTTCTTCTTTGCGACGTCTACGACTCCCTGCCAGACTTTCTCCATATCCATACTGCCAAGCACGCCAATTCCGAAAAGTACTCCGGACATGTCGTTCCTCAGGATTGCGTAGTCAAAAACTTCTTTACCACCCATGGATTCAATGGCAAGCATGTCTGCACCGTTCTTGGCACACTGTTCAAAGGCCTCCATAAGGAGTGGGAATTTGTCCGAGAGCTTCAGGTAATCACGTTCTTCACGGATATCCCCGATTGTATGACGGAGTGCACATTTTATGCCGTATTCATCATGGTATTCTTCCATGATGGTCTTCTGGGCATGAGCAACAGCGCCTCCCCACTCTGGGTTGTTGGACATCTGCTGGACGTGCTCGGTTTCAAGAACTACGGAAGGAGCTCCGATCTGGACCATCCTTGCCATAATGTCAGTGGTGATCCTCTCATACTCCCTTACAAGCTTCTCCTTTGATGCACCAGCCTCAGGTCTTGGGGCGTAGTTTACTTCAGGAGTTGTGTAGCCGGCACCAATCTCAAGTCCTAACCCTGCTTTTACGGGTGTGACTGATCTTCCAAATACCATCTCATCTGCATTTTTATAAGCCATTTTAGTACATCTTGTTACAGCCATCTACTCCACCTCCTCAGTGTTTATGGAATTTCTCCCTAAGTTTTACAATGTTATCTCCACTTGCCCTAACAGCATCGGCTATCTTCGGGGCATCAGCTGCTTCTTCACCATACACTCCGAGCTCATATTGGGACACGAAATCCTGGTTCACAGCACCTCCACCACATGCAAATGGAATTCTGTAGCCTTTCTCCAGAAGCTTGTCGTTAATTTCCTTAAATGCATACATAGTGGTTGTCATGAGGGCAGTTCCTGTAAGCATCATTGGCTGTTCTTTTTCTACAGCAGCTATTACTTCATCTACAGGAACATCTCTTCCAAGGTCAATTACATCATAGCCGTTTGCTCTCAGGAGTGCAGCGACAATGTTCTTTCCGATGTCATGAACATCTCCTTCTGCAACGTGACATACGACTTTGCCTTTAGTTTCAGGGGATTTTCCTGCCTTTTGCTTAAGGTAGTCTATACCTTCAAGCATGGCGTCAGCAGACATCATAACGTTTGGAAGGAAAATAACTCCCTCGTCATAAAGCCTTGAGACGACTCCCATTCCAACCATAAGTGCGCTGTTGATCAGAGAAATCGGGTCCTGTCCAGAACTAACAGCTTTTTCTAGCCCTTCTACAACGTCGTCTTCTTCTCCTTCAAAAATTGCTTTTGCAATTGGATAAATCATCGGATCTTTAGGATAGAGCTCTTCTGCAGCATCTTCCGGTGTCATCTCTTTTTCCATTTTAACGTTGTAACGAACTAAAATACCACTGGGATCTATGTCTATCAAATGTCTAACCTCCATTTTGGTATTTGAGGAGCAAATAATCCCTGTTTATTTCAGGGGCAAAAGAAGGGCTAAAATGTAAAATAATCCCTATAATAGATCTTTCCTTTATTTATGTGCCTATTTCTTCCCCTTTTTTTATAGAGGCAACTATAAAAGATCTAAGTAGGTATAAACTCCCAAATTCTTCCCAATTTTTTAAAGGGACTTCTAACTCCCCTTAATTTAATTGGAATTCTATATATATAAAACTCACTGAGCAAGTTTAAATTTCAAATATTGGACTATAACCATATTTTCATTATCTGGTGACTTTATATCTCATGCCAAAATAGTTTTTATAATAATCGGTATATCCTTAGTTTGATTAAAACACAGATCTAAAATTGTATATATCTAATTTATTTTTTGCTTAGAGTTCTTCTTTTGATTATATATAATTTTATAAAGTCATATGAGTTTAATTTGATTTTAAATTAAATAGTTCTAAAACAGAAGATGTGAGAAATGAATCTGAAAAATATTTTTTTACAGGATAATGCAACCCAGGGTTAAATTTTGTATTTCTTTTCTTTTTTAAAGCGCTATTTTTATTTTTTTAGGAGTTCTCTATCTATTTAAAATATTTTATTTGCTTTATTGGAAAACTATAAATAATAAAACTACATTTGAAGGATCCCTTACCTGCGAAGGTCTGGGCTTAAAATATAGATTTAGCAAAAAAATAAATCTTGCAATAAATCTATATCAAAATTAATTAAATCAAAACGTTTATATACGAGAAATGTCTTGTATGTATCCCTCACACAATTAAAATATGTGAGCGTCTGCCCCTAATACGATCTTAGAACGATCGTTCAGCAATTTCTCTATAGATTAAAACAAAGAATCTTTTTTGTTTTGAATCTTCTTGAGATTAAACTTGCTGAAAAATTGGGCAATACAAAGCTTTATATACAAGAAACATCTTGTATGTATCCCTCACACAACTCAAATGTGTTGAGGAGAGCTAAATTCAATTAATCTCTTTCATCTTTTAATGGAGACAGAAGTTGTTT
>JBNAKO010000164.1:0-8299 GCA_049706495.1 Methanosarcina sp.
CCTTCACGTTCTATAATGCCGTCCATTTCAGTCAGAAGAGCATTTACGATTTCGCTTACATCTCCTCTTAACTCCTGGAATTTTCTGTCAAGGGCTATGGCATCAAGTTCGTCTATAAAGACTATGCAGGGAGCCATTTCTTCTGCGCGGTCATAGAGCTGGTGAATCTGTCTGGCTCCATCTCCTACGTATTCTCCTATAAGCTGGGTAGCTTTAACAGGAATTATCGGGACGTCGGTTTTATTCGCAAGGGCTTTTGCAAGCATGGTTTTTCCTGTGCCTGAAGGCCCAAAAAAGAGGATGTTTCTTGGAGCCCATTTCCCGAAACGTTCGGGCTCTTCCAGAAAACGTTCGATTAACCTGCATTTCTGTTTTGCAAGCTCCTGCCCGATTACATCTTCGAATTTAACCCCGCTTTTTACTTCTGCTGACGAAGAAAGTCCGTTTTCCTCTTCAGTTACAATAATCGAAGTCGAGTTTCCTATTATGGACTCTGCAGGTTCTACATCTATTATACGATACGCAAAATCAGGGAACATTCTTTTGTCAAACAGGTATTCCCCTTTACGGGCAACATAGCCGTTCCACTGCTCCCGGGCATAAAATTCAAAAACGTCTCTGTTTTCGATTACAGGATACTCTTCCATCATACCGCTTAAAGGATACCCTTCGGGCTTCAGGATAAGAAGTTCAGAAGTGGATTTCCCGAATTCGGCGTTATTTTCATGAGTTTTTTTAGAGTTCACTCTTTGTGAGACCGGTCGCACTTTGTTATCAACTCGAATGCTTTGTATGTTTGTATAGTACTCAGAAGAGCTAATAAAATTAACCCTATGGACAAGTTTAATATTCAGCAACGAAAGCCTTGTTCATTAAAATGAAAAATAAAAGATTCAAAATTTACATTAATTTCCTGTGCAATTCTTCTTGCAGAGGTTCTATAAGAATTGTTTTCTAAGTTTGAGGTAGCGTTATATATTGAAATGTGTAAATATCCTATATACAAATGTATATTTTCCAGAGGAATAATACATTAGTGTAAAATATTTATATGAGTATGTAAATAAATAATTTGCCGTTTAAAATATGCTTGAAAAGTAACCTGCATAATAAGGCTTTTCTAAAGACTTCAAGGCAGAGGATGTTGGAATCTTAGAAATTCAGCCTTTTTATTAAAGCTTATGGAAATTTATAGTATATTTGAAGTGAAGAGAAAGCTCATATATAATATCAATAATATAAAACTTTCAATTATTGAATTAAAATTATTTTCAAGCATAATTTAGAAATCTGATATATAATGTTTGATACCAT
Organism: Methanosarcina sp.; assembly: GCA_049706495.1. Lineage (GTDB taxonomy): Archaea > Halobacteriota > Methanosarcinia > Methanosarcinales > Methanosarcinaceae > Methanosarcina. The sequence goes on from JBNAKO010000164.1 coordinate 1,315, forward strand.
TTAATAATGTCCAATAATGTCTAATGATTTCCGACTGATAAGTTTGTCTCTTAAATTACAGAATATAACTTTAGATACGGAGTCTTGATTTAAAGTATAGCGCATTAATTTAGAGCATATCCTGTTATGTCGGTAAAATACCACCTAATAATTAAAAAATGTTAATTGCCTGATAGGGCAATTCCAGAGCATGATTTTTATGTTTACTATGGAAAATACGGAAGGTTTCGATCAGAAAACTCTTGACAAGATGAACGCTGAAGTAAAAAAAACAATGAGCAAGCACGATCCTAAATCAAGGGAATATAAAAGAATCTGTGAGCAGGTAGAAGATCAGGTCTTTGACAAATTCTGTACAGAAATTTTTAGACCATCTCTCAAACTTTGATTTTCTTCCCTATTACTCGATTTCAGGTAAGTTTAAATTAATTTATTCTTGCTCTTTTAATTTTTCTTTTTTTAATTTTTCACTTTTTCTATTTTTATCGCTTCATTTTTATTTGCCATTTATTTTACGAACTCGTCCCAGAACAAAATTTCTTTTCAAATCAATAAAAATCGAAAGCTTTTTTCTCTAATAGAAACTCAATTAATCGTTCTAAAATCTTTCTAAATCAGAGGCACAAGAATTAATCTTGAGTTTCGGGCTCAGCTCTACAGCTTATTCCTACTGATTTTCTTATTTTATTTTTCTGAGACAGCTATTATTTATTCTTGATGTAATGCTACTTTTGAATTCCTTTAAATCCTTATTTTTTTCTTTTATCTTTTTAACTATTTTATACTTTAAACTGTATTAATTTATATTGGCAACGTTTTTATATTCCTGTATCTTATTCTAAATTATGATTCATTGCAGGAAAACTAAAGCTTTGAGTTTATTCCTTTTAATTCTGCTTTTATTCGTTCCGCTAGCAGGCGCAGAACAGGACGCAGCTAATATTAAAACAGCAGACTATTATAGGGCTCCTGAAAGTGCTGCTGATGAAAACGATTTATTTTCAGTACTGAGTAGGAATGCTGAACTTTATAACGAACATTTTGATAAAGTCCCTTCTCTGGTTCGAAGATTCGTTGGAAGTAAAGAAATTAAAGGAGAAATCGAGCTTGAAAACGGGGAAATGCTCTATGTAACTTTGCTCACGCAGGGAGGACGAATAGGGGACTTTTACCGGTATGAGACCTCTACAGATCCTAACTCAAAATTCGGGCCTACAATTACTATAAAAACTGATGAACAAACAGTAAGGACAATTCTGGATTCAAAAACTCCTTTAAAAGAAGCTATCAAAAGTATGGATGCAGGCACTCTGAATGTCGAAGCCAAAGGGATGATGAATAAAGCTACATTATTTGCCTTAAAGAAATCTTACAGGTTCACTTAAAGCACAAAGAAAAAAGTAAAATATACTTAAAATTCCTTTTCTCCTTTGAGAAAAGGATCTCTTATGTGTTTTGTAGAAATCTTCTTTTTGTATAATTTGTTTTATTACTAAATTTTTTTCGCTTAGATTTTTATTTAAATCTTTATTTAAGAACTTTATTTTTTAATTTTCGTTTTCGAATTTTTACTTCTAAGTTTCATTTTTATTGTATTCTATTTTTGGATTTTTTTATCAAAGCCATTATTAAGAGCTGTTTTTGCATACTCTTTTATTTTTAAGTTTTTTATTTTCTCTATTTATTTCATATTTTATTTTTCGGATTTTGTGAATTAATGTTTAATAATTTCACCCGGAGATGTATTTCTTCCTTTTTCCATCATTACGCCTGTGTTGATGCTCGTGTTTATACCGGTATGTACATCGTCTCCCATGATAACCCCAAGCTTTCTCCTGCCAGAATCTATAATTCTGCCTTTAAGCATAACTTTTATATTTTTCCCATCATGGCGAAGGTTTGCAACTTTCGTGCCGGCTCCGAAATTGCATTTGCGTCCGATAACGCTGTCCCCTACATAGCTCAGGTGACCAACGTGAGTATTTTCCATAATAATTGTGTTTTTTATCTCTACTGCATTTCCTATTCGGACATGATTTCCAACTGCAGTTAACGGGCGAATAAAACAATTGGGCCCAATATCGCAGTTTTCTCCTATTATTACAGGGCCTTCTATATATGACCCATTCCTGATGAGAGTACCTTTTCCAACTATAACTTCCCCTTTTATAGTCGCATTCGGCTCAATTACTCCTTCTGAGCTTCCTTTAAGGTCTTTTAGAAGGTATTCATTTGCTTTAAGAAGGTCCCAGGGATAGCCTATATCTATCCATCTGCCTTCAAGCGGGTTGTATCCTACAGCTTTTCCGCTGTCAATAAGCATCTGAATGGAATCCGTAATCTCATATTCGTTTCTTATTGAGGGCTTTGTCCTGTCAATAAAATCAAATATCGATTCTCTGAAAAGATATATGCCTGCATTTGCAAGGTTGGTTGGAGGATTTTTAGGCTTTTCTATTATCCTTATTACCCTGTTATTCTGAGTTTCCAGGACTCCGAAATCCGAAGGATTTTCTACTTCTTTTACGCAGATAACTGCTTCTTCCTGCCTTGAGACGAGATTTTTTAAGTCTTCCTGCCCTATGAGCATATCCCCATTAAGTACAAGAAAAGCCCCTTCAACATGCCCTTTTGCCCAGCCTATTGCATTTGCAGTGCCTAATTGCTCTTCCTGCCGGACATATTCTATACTTACGCCCCATTTGCTTCCATCTCCGAAATATTCCTGAATCTGCTCTTCAAGATATCCAGTGATGAAAACAAAACCGTCAACACCAGCTTCTATAGCCGAATTCAAGATATGCTCAAGAATAGGTTTGTTTGCAACCTGGAGCATGACTTTGGGACAGGAAGCTGTCAAAGGCTCCATCCTTGTGCCTTTACCTGCCACAAGGACGACTGCCTTCATGCAAGCGCCTCCTTAACTATCTTTTCTGCCATCTCGAAAATCTGATCAACATTTTCCCTGGCTTCGGCAGTAATCCTTACCTTTGCTTCCGTACCTGAAGGGCGTACAAGTACCCAGCCATCTTCCATTTCCACGCGAATTCCATCAATATCAAGGACTTTCCCGAGAGGCTCAAGTTTTGCTTTTACTTTTTTCATAAATTCAGCCTTTTTCTCATTTGCACAGGGTAAAGCCCCTCGTTTTGTGGCATATTTCGGAAGTTCAGCTCTAAGCTCGCTTAATTTTTTCTCATTTACAATTTCTACTAGCTTGGCTGCCGCGTAAATTCCATCCGGGCAGTAAGAAATTTTCGGGAAAATCCAGCTTCCCGAAGGTTCGCCTCCGTAAACGGCTCCGCATTTTTTTATACCTTCTGCGACATAAACATCTCCAACTCTTGTCCTTACAATTTCAGAACTATTTAGTGAGTCGTCAACCATCATAGAGGTATCTACAGGTACAACAACAGTATTTTTGCCAGTCCCGCATTCATATAACCCGAAAATCGCAAGCATTTCGTCTCCTGAAACGAAACTTCCTTTCTCATCTACTGCCATCATCCTGTCTGCATCCCCATCATGGGCAATTCCAAGATCTGCTTCAAAATCTACAACAGCCTTTTTGAGCAGGGACAGGTTTTCATCCGTAGGTTCAGGGTTTCTTGCAGGAAAATGCCCGTCAGGCTGGGCATTCAAAGTTATTACTTCACAGCCAAGCTCCTGAAGAAGATAAGGACTGATTGTGCCTCCTGCACCGCATCCGCAGTCCAGGACTACCTTTAATTTTGAACCCCTGACATTCTTTTTAATCATATTCATATGAGTTCGAATGGCATTTCCGTCCTCTTCGAATTTTCCTATTAGGTTCCAGGGTACCCTGGAAAAATCGTCTTCTTCAATAGCTTTTTCAATTTCATCCTGCTGGGCGGAATCAAAAGCCATCCCGTCAGGATTCCATAGTTTTATACCTACATATTCGGAGGGGTTGTGAGATGCTGTTACCATTACCCCACACTCATATTCCCTTGCAGCATATGCAAGTGTAGGAGTGGTAACAAGCCCTACTTCCGTAACAGCACACCCTGATGCTGTCATACCCGCAACAAGGGCATGTTCAATCATGGGAGCTGAAACTCTTGGGTCCCTCCCTATAACTGCAGTTTTTTTCCTGCTTCCCAGTACGAGCCCGACTTTAAGTGCAAGTTCGGGTGTAATATCCTGATTTGCTATTCCTCTTATTCCTGAAGATCCAAAGAGTTTCATATTTCCCACCCCTATTTTTTGAAGTGTGCTTTTAGAAGCTGTCCTATATTTCCTGTATTTTTTCCATTCTCTTTTAAATTTAAATTTCAGGCTTTCAATTAAAGCCTCTAACTAAAGTTCTTAACTAAATGACTCGTCCAAAGTTTTTAATTAAATTTCTAAACTAAATTTCAATCAAATTTTGGATTTTGTTTTCTAATTCAGTTTTTGAGTTAACTTTTCAATTTTTAATACTTTATTTTTCCAATTCCTTTCTTTTTCTTATACCCGTAACTGCTATCACTCTACTGTGACACTTTTTGCAAGATTGCGCGGCTTATCTATAGAGCAGCCCCGAGCAAGTGCGGTGTAATAAGCAAGTAACTGAAGCACAACAATACTTAGCAGGGGTGATAAGAGTTCATCACTCCGAGGAATAGTAAGGACAATATCTGCATATTTGGCAATTTCAGTATCTTTGTCATCAGCCACTGCAATAACAATTGCATCTCTTGCTTTTACTTCTTTTATATTGCTAAGGACTTTATCGTATGTCTGGCCCCTTGTTGCAATTGTAACTACAGGAGTCCCTTTATCGATCAGGGCGATTGGGCCGTGTTTGAGTTCCCCTGCAGCAAAACCTTCAGCATGCAGATATGAGATTTCCTTTAATTTTAAGGCCCCTTCAAGAGCAATCGGGTAATTCAAATGCCTGCCAAGGAAGAAGTAACTCTTTGCCTGTGCAAAGTTTTCTGCACACTCCTTTATGGTTTCTTTCTGGTTGAGGATCTGCTGGATCTGGCCGGGGACTTTCCGAATTGCCGTAATAAACCTTTTAACATAATCTGGACTTAATTTTCCTCTAGCAAGCGCAAACTTAACTGCGAGTAAATATAGAAGCGTAAGCTGAGTGCTGAATGTCTTGGTTGCAGCAACTCCAATCTCAGGCCCTGCTATGGTATAGAGCACACTGTTTGTTTCTCTTGTAATCGTGCTGCCTACAACATTTGTAATCGCAAGCGTTGGACAGTTATAGGACATAATTTCCCTTACTGCTGCAAGGGTGTCTGCAGTTTCTCCGGACTGGGTAATTGCAATTGCAAGGGTCCCGTCGTTCATAACCGGGTTTCTGTACCTGTATTCGGAGCAAATATCGATGTCGCAGTGAATCCCTGCAAGCTGTTCAAAAAGATATTTTCCAAGCAGGCCTGCATGCCACGAGGTGCCACATGCCAGAATCTGGATTCTTGAAAACTTCCTTATTTCCTCATCAGTCATGTTAAGTTCTTTTAGAGATATAGCTCCTTCAAGTTCCGATACTTTGCCTGCAAGGGTATTGTGGATTGCATTTACCTGCTCGTGGATCTCTTTTAGCATGAAGTGTTCATACCCTGCTTTTTCGGCAGCTTCAAAGTCCCATTCTATCTTTTCTATTTTCTTTTCTCGAAGCTTTCCTTCTTTATCAAAGATCTCTACATTTGAAGGGGTTAAAACTGCAGTTTCAAAATCATTTACGAAAATCACATCTCTTGTGTAGTTAAGAAAAGCAGTTACATCAGATGCAGCAAAATTCTCTCCTTTTCCAAGGCCTATAACTAAAGGACTGTCTTTTCGGGCAAGCACAAGTTTTCCAGGCTCGTCAACACAGAGAATTCCCAGAGCATATGAACCTTCGATTTCTTTTAAGGCTTTCCTGAGCCCGGTGAGCACGTTACACGTTGGAGTGTTCCCATCGGGTTTTTCATATATGTGTTTGTGCAGAAGATGGGCAACTACTTCGGTATCTGTCTCGGATTTGAATTCGTAACCCTCTGCAGTCAAACGTTCTTTTAATGCCATGTAATTTTCAATAATTCCATTATGCACAACTGAGACCTTAGCTGGATTCCCTGAGTTATGCGGATGAGCATTTGCTGTGCTTGGTCTGCCATGAGTTGCCCAGCGGGTGTGCCCTATTCCTATATTTGCACTTACCCCTGCAGGAATTACAGCTTCAAGGTTTACAATTTTACCTACTGCCTTATAGGTATCGATTCCACTTCCCAACACCGTGATTCCTGCAGAATCATATCCGCGGTATTCTAGCTTTTTAAGGGATTCTATTATGACAGATGCAGCAGAATTCTCCCCTGCATATCCTACGATTCCACACATTTTTTTACCCCTGTTGAGATTAGAGAACTATTGAATGACGGGAAAGATTGGTATAAATAGTATTCCCGGATTCTACCTGACAGTCTACAGCTATTGTCACGCCTGCTTTTACAAGTACGCTGTTCCCGATCCGGTTATCATCTCCAAGTATGGTTCCGAGTCTGGGAGCCCGATGAATAGTTCCGTTCATTATAATTGAAAGGCCTTCTTTTTCTTCAACAAAAAAGCCTGAACCGATTGTATTATTACTTCCGATCACGGAATTTGCGATCTGCCCATGCGAATAAATTCTGCAGTCGTTCATAATGATACTGTTTTGAATTTCAGTAAATGATCGGATTGAGACATTATTTCCTATTGTTGTGGAAGGCAAAATTACTACATTTGGCCCAATGTCACAGTTATCCCCAATAACTGCAGGGCCTACAATATAAGTTCCTGATCGGATTTTTGTGTTTTTCCCTATTGCTACCTTTCCCCTGATTACTACTCCTTCTTCTACTTCACTCTCTATTTTCAAATTCTTAGAAGCATTAAGGACAATAGCATTTGCTTTTAACAGGTCCCAGGCATGTACGGCATCCAGCCATTTTGATTCGGTAGGGACCGAGGTAACTGTTTTCCCTTCATCAATCATAAGCTG
>JBNAKO010000165.1:0-9685 GCA_049706495.1 Methanosarcina sp.
GGGAATCCGGTTTTTTCTCTGAAGAATTTTGTAAATGCTGATTCTACATTTACTAAAGAAGCAAGCAAAGCCTGCGAATTGGCTTTTTTCAACCACTCGTTAGAAGGTTTTACTTCATGAACTAAAATCTTTTGTAAGTCAAATCTTGATATTGACTTTTTATGTTGTTCATAAGTTTTTATTTTCTGTTCTAAAGCCCAATTATATACGAATCTACAAGCTCCGAAATTGACTTTTATCATCTCTTTTTGATCTTTATCTGGGTAGATTCGGCACTTATAGGCTTTTAGCATAACAGATTATACGGTTTTAAAGAATATATAGTTTTTTGTTAAATGTACCATAATGAAATTGACGGCTCTCATCCCCTACCTGTCGCTTCGCTCCGAGGGGGGGACTTCCCGCCTTAGAGTTAAAAATCTCAGGGTTAGCCCAAAATGAGTCAAAACCTCACGACTGAATTAAGTTAAATAATGCTTATATAAGCCCTTTAAATAAACTTTTTAAATAAGTATCTTAATTAAATTCTTTAAATAAATATTTAATAAATATTTTAAGCCATAATTTATGTCTGTGTATTTCAAGGTGTTTTCCCAGCCCTTATTCTGATACTGATACTAATTATGCCGGAGATAAATTTCAAAGCAGTCATTCTCAGCAGTTTTTCTTAATCAGTTTTTTAATCGGCTCTTTTAAAGAAAAGCCAGCCTTTCTCTCCCTTTCCGTACTTTGTCCTGATCAATACATAATCCCCTTTCAATTCCTCTCCATACAGGGTAACCGCAATTTCTTTTTCTTCATTTTTGTGAAGGTCAAAAGTGCCCTTGTCCCAGATCTCAACTGTACCTGCCCCATATTCTCCTTCTGGAATTTCCCCTTCAAAATCAGCATATTCCAGAGGATGGTCCTCAGTCTGGATAGCAAGTCTTTTAGTGCCTATTTCTTTTGGCGGTTCTTTCGGGACAGCCCAGCTCTTCAAAACTCCATCTATTTCCAGGCGAAAATCGTAATGAAGGTTCCGAGCATCATGTTTCTGAATCACAAAAATTGGCTTTCCGGAATGTTTGTTCAAATCTCCTGCAGGCGGTTCTGAGGTCTTCTCGAAATGTCTTTTCTTTTCATATTCTTCAAGCATGGAAGATCAATAGAAATATGGTTTTAGTGCTTATAAAGGATTATAATGCTCTTTATAATGCTCTAAGCTATGATAACAGGTTTAAGTTAGGAATAAAAGCAAAATCAATCTTGATGAAAAATTAATTTAATATTTAATATCTGGTAAAAAAGAATATATATTAAAAAATAAAAGATTTCCAAACTATAAAAATTCGGAATGCAAAAATATGGCATAAAAAACCTGTTTTTTAAATAACTCTATTTTCAGGCCTTTTGAATTTTTAACCTAAAAATTCAAAATTTTATTTTTTTATTAATTTATGAAATTAATAAGTAATTTATTTACTATTTATTTATCTATTTATTTACTTATTTATTTCAATTTTTTAGTTGCGGTAGCCAGGTTTGAAGTCTTCTCTATTTCCTTATTTTTTACTGGACTTGTTGAAGCCTTTTTTGTTGTATTCGCTGCCGTTTTTTTTGCTGTTTTTGTTGCTTCTTCTGCTGCGTTTGTTTCTTTATTCTTTGCTGCAATTTTTGTAGGATTTTTCAATGTTGCTCCAGAAGTAATAGTTGCAGGACCAGAAGTTTTTTCCAGATTTTTTTCCTGAACTCTGGTTTCAGGCCCTGCGTTTCTCCAGTATTTCATACCTTCTTTACAGCGGCGGTTTATACAGAATTCCTCTTCCCGGGCTTCACCTTCTTCTTTTAACCCGAATAACTTCCAGCCGCAATTTTCACACGTTCTGTCAAGCAAAGTTAGTTTTCCGCTCTTGGGAACCGAATGGGTATATCCGCAGCGTTTTGTACAGCCGAGGAAGCGGGTGTCTTTGAAAGTAATGAGGAACATATTCCCGTCGCATTCGGGACACGGCCCGACAGCTTCAGGAGGGTAGCATTCTTTTTCAAATTCACACTTAAAGCAGGGCCCTATCCCTACAGCCCAGTTATACTTGGCACCTACTTTGAGGACAGCAGCCCCTTCTTTTTTACATTCTTTGGTCTTGAGTACTGTCAGGGCTCCCGTTTTTGGGATAGGGTACGAATTCCTGCAGTCCGGAAAACCAGTACATCCGACAAACCTGCCTGAATCTGTTTGCACTATCCTGAGCACGTGTCCGCAGGTTTTGCAGGTTCCTATGTAATTTTTCTTATCTTCAAGAGCAGCTTCATCTTTGATAGTGCCGGCTATGCTTGAAGTTAATTCCTTTTTGTTTGCTTCAAGCTGGGAATACATTTGCTTGATCAAATTCGTGCCTTCCTCAAGAGCGGCTTCGAATTCTTTTTTCCCGTCTTCTACTTCCTGGATCAGAGCTTCGATTTTTGCCCTGATCTCAGGCTTGACCAGGATAGGGACACTCAGGGAGAGCCCTTCCATAAGAGTAAAGCCGGTATCAAGGATGGAAACCGTTTTTCCTTTGGTCTCAAAATATCCCCTCTTTTTGTTAGTTTCAATATGAGTAGGAGCTGTTGCTTTTGTCCCTATTCCGTTTTTGTCCATAAGGGTCAGAAGTTCAGCTTCGGTTAATTTCTTTGGAGGATTGGTTTTGGATTTCGTATTGCTGAGCTTTTTTATGTCCAGTTTTTGCCCTTCCTCTACAAACGGGAGAAGTTTATCTTTTTTGTTTTCAAAGGGATAAACTTCGAGCCAGCCTGAAGCTTTAAGCACCGTCCCTGAAGAGTCAAAGGGATCTTCCTGCACAAGTAAATGCAGATGGGTTTTTTCGAAAACCGCTGCAGGCATAAGGTTTGCCAGAAAATGCCTTGCTATGAGGTCATAAACCTCAGCAGCTTTGGGGATATTTATTGCAGAACTGACTTCCCCTCTTGAGGCAGCCCTGATAGGATGAATCGGAGGGTGGTCATGGGCATCTTTCTCTCCGTTTTTCGGGACAAGAGGAGCTACAAGAATTGATTCTGCAAAGCGTTTGTATTCTTTCTGGCGAGCAAAATCAAAAAGAAGGGATTTAAAATCAAAATCATCCGCATACTTGTTTGTCTCTGTCCTCGGATAACTTGTAAAGCCTGCAAGGTAAAGCTGCTCTGCAATCTCAAGCGCGGTTTCAGGGCTGATCCCAAGGAATTTAGAAGCCCTTTTAAGAAATTCCGTAGTATTAAGCGGATTAGGAGGTGCATTTTTAGCTTCCTTAACATTCTTTTTTACAACAAGCCCTTCTTTTGTCCCCTTCAGTCTCTTAAAGATTTCAGCAGCTTTTTCTTTCTCATAGATATTGCCTGCTCTGTGTGTACCTTCAAATTCCCCGTCTTTTGCGGCGAAAATTGCCGTAATCTTCCAGAAATCCTTTGTTTCAAAGGCTCGAATTGCCTTTTCCCTTTCATATACAAACCCGCAGGTAGGAGTCTGGCAGGGCCCGATTGAAAGCACATCTTTTGTCCTTGCTCTTTCCCGAACCGAAAGCGTGACAAAACGGGTGAAAGCTGCCCCCATTTTAAGGTCCAGAATCTGTCTGGCTTCTGCTGCCATAGCCATATTATAATCAGGATTTGTCAGGCCTTCAAAAGCTTTTTTTACCTCTTTTGGGGAAAGGGCAGAAAATCGGGCCCGTGAAACAGGTACGTTTGTAACTTCTTCTGCAAGGGTTTTGGCTTCAAAACCTATATTCTCTCCTTCCCTGTCATAGTCGCAGGCAAGGATAATCTTGTCAGCCCTTTTTGCAAGGCTTTTTACGGCGGCCGCGTATTCTTTTCTTGTCACGAATTTTTCAGGATCAACATCTAAAAGAACACCCGGGGGAATTTCGCTCCATTTATTGTACTGTTCCGGAAAATCATAATTCATAATATGTCCGGATAAGCCCATTACCAGCCACTCTTCACCCTTCCATTTAAATTCATATACAGGCAGCCCTTCTACTGTAATCCTCTCAACCTCTTTATCGCCCAGGATGCTGGCAATCTGGGCCGCTGCCTTATTCTTTTCAGCAAAAGCGACAACTGTCATAGAAAATACCTTAATTTTTTTGTAATAGTATTTGTAATAATATTCTGGAATCCGTTTAATTAAAATACAAAATTCATAAGTGAAATTTAGGTCAGGTTTTAAATCTGATCAAAAGAAAATTTCAGGAGATGTTCTGATGAACAGATATAAATATTTTAAAAATTCAGGTTCTCGATTCTAAATTGATTTTTAATAATAGCAAAGCGATTGTAAGATGTAAAAAGTTTTTCCTTTATATATAACTCTCATATTTTTATCTTTATCTATCCTGACCATATATGTCTACATTATTTATATATTTGTCTGTTTATACATTATAAATGACTTCTCGCTCGTGAAAACATTCCCGTGAAAAGATATATATGATTTGACTATGTGTTTTAAACCGCATACAGTATTAGACTAATCTAGACCTGTTGTAGATTTTGATTTAAATAACTCTCTATAAAACAATTATTGAGACATATAATTGATCCTCTCACATAATATGCAAATTATCTTTATACAAATTGTTTTGAAACTGTTTCATCCACCTAAAATTCCGGAGTAAAAATGACACTGATGGAAGATGCGAAAAAAGGGATAATCAGTCCCTCTATAGAAGCCGTAGCAAAAGCCGAAGGAATCGATCCCAAAACTGTTCGTTCCTGTGTGGCAAAAGGGCTTATAGCCATTCCGAAAAATGACAGGCGCAAAACCCTTCCTCTCGGAATTGGCAAATATATGAGTACAAAGATTAACGCCAATGTAGGTACTTCAAGAGACTGTATCGACATCGATGCCGAGGTCGAAAAAGCAAGAGTTGCTGAGGCTCTTGGGGCTCATGCAGTCATGGATCTTTCCACAGGCGGAAATCTGGATGAAATTCGTACCCGTATACTTGACTCTGTAAATATCCCTGTCGGGACGGTTCCAATTTATCAGGCTGCAGCTTCCAATAAAGTTGTCGTTGAAATGACTTCGGATGACATGTTCAATGCTGTCCGGAAGCATGCCGAACAGGGAGTGGATTTCGTAACCGTGCATGTCGGGGTAAATTTAAATTCCCTTGAACGACTCCGCCAGAGTGACAGGATAATGAATGTGGTCAGCCGCGGAGGCTCGTTTACCATTGCCTGGATGCTGCACAATGGTGAGGATAATCCTTTTTATCGTGAATACGATTACCTTCTTGAAATCGCAAAAGAATATGACATGACTCTAAGCCTTGGGGACGGGATGCGGCCAGGCTGTATTGCCGATGCCTCTGACCGCCCGAAATTTATGGAATTCATTACACTTGGAGAGCTTGTAAAACGGGCCAGATCCGCTAATGTCCAGACTTTTGTCGAAGGGCCAGGCCATGTCCCATTAAATGAAATCGAACTCAGTGTAAGAGGCATGAAAGAACTCTGCAATAATGCCCCCCTTTACCTTCTCGGCCCTCTGGTAACAGATATTGCTCCGGGTTTCGATCACATCACAGGCGCAATAGGAGGAGCAGTTGCAGGGATGTACGGTACTGACTTTCTCTGCATGGTAACTCCTTCGGAGCATCTTGCCCTTCCGACCCTTGAGGACATAAAAGAAGGCCTGCTTGTAACTAAAGTTGCAGCCCATACTATAGACCTTATAAAAGAAGGCCCACGCGAGCGTGCCTGGGAAAAAGACCTTGCAATGGCCTACGCTCGAAGAGATCTTGATTGGGAAAAACAGTTTGAGCTTGCGGTTGATGGAGAAAGGGCCCGTAAAATCCGCGATGCAAGAAAAACCGAAAGCGATGCATGTTCTATGTGCGGAGACCTCTGTGCTGTAAAAATCGTAAAAGAAGCTTTTGGAGAAAATAAGAAGCAGGAATAAATTTTTTCAAGTTCTCTTTGTTTTTCATAAAATTTTCACATTTTTTCTCCTTAATCTTTTTATGTTTTTTTGTTTATTTTTATTGACTTTGCCTGAGTTTTTTTAGTAATTTTTTAAAATTCTTATTAAGTTTTTATATTTTACTAACTTTTATCAGTTTTCTTATTAATTCTTCTTATTAATTTTACTTTTTTACTCTTTTCTAATTTTCCTGTACTATGCAGAATCTTTAAAGCCTGATTTAAATTCTTTATCTCTTAATCGAATACACTGCAACCATATGGTGCGGGTAGTATCGCATCTTTGCTTCTCGAAGTCCGGGGATTCCAAGGTCACTTTCGCGATTAATGAATTCCACTTTATCTAAAAGAAATTCTGCTGTATATTTATTGATAGCCTTATAGATTCCTTTGTAGTCTGAAAGCCCTTTTTCAAAATGGACAAGTGCGGTATTCGCATTGAGGCGTTCAAAAAGGGCAATTGCGCCCACCTTGGAATCAACTCGAATTAAAAGGCCGTGTATATCAAGTTCATTAAAATGTTCCATTGCATAAAAAATGGCCTCGATTTCCTGAGCTAGGGAAAGGTCTTTTTCGCATCCTTTACTTTTGCACCACTTGATTAAGAACTCAAATATTTCTTCCCGATTCCCAGGAGTGATCTGTTCAACCGTATACTGGTAATTTTTCTTAAACTTATTTATCTGGCTGCGGATCTTAAGATATTTTTTTCCTGAAAGCTCTGCAAGATCTTTAACCTTATACACATATTCAAAATGATTGAGATCCGGCACAAGAGCCAGGTCAGGAATAATCTCCTATATCCACTTTGCCATTTCAGGCTCAACAAGCATAAGCGGCATGTTCCCACCTGCTTCCAGAGCCAATCTTACAAGTTCACGCATAAGTTCTGGATCATGGGGCCCAATTGGTGGATGGAATCTCATCTGTCCTTCAATTCTGCTTGAAAGAATAAGGCTCTCATTTACATAGGCGTAATGGTAATTTGCAATATGGTTCCAGCAAACCAGATTTGTAAAACTATTGATGCTGTGAGTCTGAGGATAAAGTGTATAGTGATGCTCGAAAAAAGCTTTATCTTCAAGCTTAACAGGTTTAAAATCTTCCATACCAAGCATCAAAATTTCCTCATTGTGTTAAATATTTATAATTTTTTAAATATCGAAATCAATTATGGTAAAATTCCTATATCCTAAAACTCCCATGCCAGAATCGACAGAGAAAGTGGAATTTTATTCACTTTTCGTGAAAAATCTTAGTTTTTCCTGAAAATGAAATTTGTCCTTTATTCCTTTTTATTCTTTACATTCAGTTTCCGTTATTGCTTTCTTTTAGCTTCAGGCTTAATAAAGTTTTAATTTGCATTTGTGTTTTATGATTCTTTTGTTTTTAGCTTCTTCTGAGTGATAAAATAATTCTGCACAACAAAAACCTTCTTACAATAACTCTTTTACTAAATATTGTTTTTTTTCTAAAATTATTCTCATTATAACTGCTTCAACTCCTCCAATTAAATAATATAAAAATAAATATTTTCACGAACCAATAAATTTTTCATAAAATTAAATGGATTTTCAGGGTACAAAAATGGACAAAAATACGGAAAAATCCGGCTTACATATCCGTACTGCAGGAATCGAAGATATTCCTCTCATTCTTGAGTTCATCAAAGGAATCGCTGGTTTTGAAAAACTTTCCCATCTGGTCACGGCTTCAGAGGAAACGCTTGGTGAAGCATTATTTGGAAAAAGACCCTATGCTGAAGTTTTTTTTGCAGAAATTAATGGAGTAGCTGCCGGCTTTACAGTCTTTTTCCATAATTTTCCTACTTTTGTAGGAAAACAGGGGCTTTATATTGAAGATATTTTCGTTAAACCTGAGTACAGGGGAAAAGGAATAGGAAAGGCAATGTTTCTTCACTGTATAAAGCTTGCAAAAGAGAGGAACTGCGGAAGAATGGAATGGGCAGTCCTTGACTGGAATCCTGCAAGAGAGTTTTACGAATATTTCGGAGCGGGCCCGGTAGAAGGATGGCACATTTATCGTTTAAGTGAAAACAATTTTGAAAACGCCCTCAAGAAATAATTAAAAATTGTCTTTTAATTATATATCATTAAATTTAATTATAGAATTGAGCTCAAGACTCAAACTCAAAACTAAAAATATGTTTTTTCACGCTGAGTTCCAGATATCACTTATGATGATTATGAATTAATTTTCAGATTTAGATATTAATCAGATAAAAATAGGTTTGAAATAGCTTCATGTTCTCTAAATAATTATAGTTTCCATACATTTTAATTGAACTACCACATAATTTTATTCGCAATTTATTACCTAATTTTAATATTTTTAAATTAAAGGATTTTTAATTTAACTTAATTTAACTTATTACTCTGACCTAAATAAATATTCAGGGAAAAAACTCATTTATTTTTTAATTATAGGCTTTTCCTTATTTTTTATTATAGCCCGTTTTGATGATTTCTCTTTAAATAAGTATTCTATAATCCTAGATTTTAGCTTATCTTTCATCCTAAAGTTATTCTAAAAATTAAATGTTATCTGTATATACATAATTTTTATATATTTAGAGCACATATGTTAGTATGCACACGAACAATAACGTTCGAGATTTCATGTAACCTCAAAAAATAAAAAGGCCCCATTTGACCGTTGTGGGGTCTTTTACGATAAACATCAAGGCGGGTTTCCAGTATTTTCCCGCCTTTTATCCCCACCCTGGAGGCGGTTTTAAGTCTTTCCCCCAATAACACCTCTGCAAGCCGCCTCTCCTTTTCCTGCTTTTTTGATCTAAATTTTGAGAAGATAAAAAATTAATTAAGAACATTCTTTAAAGAAATTAATTTATTTCTCTTTTAAGCTTCCAGAACTCTAACTGTTTTTGACGCTATATACATTATAAACATTGTTTGTAGACACTATATTTAGATCCTATAAATGCTATATACAGATACTATATAAGATATTATATTATTTGTTCAAGTTACATCTTCCTGCTGAACAAAGGAGTGATATTCCAGCCGTTGAATTCTTTTTTCCAGGTTTTCAATCTGTTGTAGAAGCTCTTTTTCCCTGTTTTTTTCGGTTTGTTCGGCTCCGTATGCTTTTCTCCCATTCTTTTCAGCGAGTTTCTGGGCCATTTGCATAAATTTGTCCAGCTTCATAATAGGAAACGTTTCAAATTTGCATATCCCTATAAAGGGAAGAATTGAAGCAGCATATGTTTTTTCGTCATCAGTTTCATAAATTATAAAACTGCGGTATCCCCTGAGATCAGTCCATTCGTCTATTACTTTTGTGCCCTTTGGGTATTCATAATTTTCAAAGAGTTCAGCAACTTTTTGTGAGTCTTTCGGCTCCCAGGTTATTATATCCATCAATAACATTTGACTTCTACCCCCGATTTAAAAGAGATCCAAATATTGCTTTTTCTAACACAGGTTGGATTTAAAATACAATTAACTGAATTAGTTTACTTTCTCTTTAATAGGCATATATCCTTAGGAATAAATGTTTAGAAATAAGAATATTTAAAGAAAAAATAAGTTCTCAAACTTTTGTTCTTAAAATTTTAAATTTCACAAAATAGAAGTTATAAGATGCTTATAACATTTATTTTTAAAAAATAAAGATTACTATTCAAGAGGCACTATATAAATAATCTATTACATTGTTCGATCAAGCTAGTGAACTACCCCTCCCTGCTTTCTAATGAAAGCGAGGA
>JBNAKO010000166.1:0-2706 GCA_049706495.1 Methanosarcina sp.
CAACTTTAAATAGTATGAGTACATTATTAATTGTTGGAGATGAATAACCTTCTAATTATATACGTATACAGGTTTAATTCCTAAATCTGTATGGCCCATCCCATCAATTTCACAAAACGGGTCTCTAGTGGCTGGTTATGAACATGAATTGTTTGTTTTTAATAACCGGTTGTTGGACTTAAAACGGAATCAATCCGCCAAATCACTAAAAAACGTTTTTGTTATCGTTAAAACGACTGAGCTTACTGTATAAATATATGTACTGTGTATAAATTTAGAACCTGTTATCAGCTTTAAAAGGTGATTATCAAATTGTTCTTTAATAAAGGTCTAAATAAATAATTACCATGTTATTTTCGCTGATATGTTACCTATTTAATAATAAATATGAAGGGGTTATCATGAGAGACTATGAAGTAAAAGTGCTGGACGAAAACGACCACATTTTTATTGAAACGTTAAGAAATCTCGGGATGTCAAGAAATGTAGCTACAACCATGGCATACCTTATGAATGTGGACGAAGCTTCCTCCCGTGAGATCGAAATCAGTACCGGATTAAGACAGCCTGAAGTTAGCCTTGCAATGAGGCTGATGCGTAACCAGTCCTGGGTAAGTGTTCGTTCAGAAAAGAAACCCGGAAAAGGCCGCCCGATAAAGATCTATGCGCTTGCAGCCCCAGTTGATGAGATTATAAGCTATTATGAAGATAAAATCTATAAAGAATCTCAGGCAACAATTTCTGCAATCAAAAAGCTGAAAGTCATGAGTAAAAAAGTCCCTCTTACTCCTCCTAAGTAAAAATCTAGAAAGGGCCAGATTCCATAATGGATGATAATTTTTGTGTGCTCACCCCATTATGGAACTTAAATCTTTCCTGGTTTTGTTTTTAATTATAATCCGGATTTAATTCTGAGCTTAAAACAGAATTAAATTTCCTGTTTATCTTTTTTACTGCATATGCCTTTAAGAATTATCTTTACTAATTAGCTTATTTTTATGCTTTCTGATCTCCCCAACTGTTTTAGCTTCATCATCAAGCTTAATTATTTAAAAAATACAATATATATTATAGATTTTTAGAGTATTCTTAAATAGGGTATTCTTAAAAATAGAACCATACAATCTTTAAAATACATATATCTTTAAAGCACCTTAAAAAAAGCGGAAAAAAGAAGTTGTAGTAAAGGAGGGATCCTGCCTGAAAGGCAGTTAACCCCCTGTGACGACTCTCAGAATTGTAAGTTTATCGGAACTTACTGTTCCATCAAGGGGAACAGCATTCCCTCCATTTAATACAAGTACCGTTTCCTGATTTATTTTCAAGGTATTGAGCAGGTCTTCATAGGTAGCATTTTCTGCTACTTCTATTGTCTGCTCAGAAATCTGTCCAGACTGGATAGTTATGTGTACCTTTTTACTCACTCGATAGATCCACCGCCGCTTACCTGAATTTCGTTTACGACTTCTTTTATTAACTTCTGCTCCAGTTCATATTCTTTTCTAACACCTTTCCGTTCTGCATTTCTCTTCTGGAACTTTCCTGTCATTTTCAAAATCTCCTTACGATTTTTCAGGTTTGCAACATTTCTGGTAAAATCTCTTCAAGCATAGTTTTCAGTGCTTGAGATCTATTTCCAAGAATTATAATGATTTTTTGTTTTAATTAAGGTTTTGGTTGACAATCCTCGGGTTAACATAATATACTTTCCTGACCGGGATATCAAGGAGGCTTGTTATCTGCTAATAAATCAGTGTTAACATTGAGCCTGACTTCGTTTAATGACTTGACAGAAAAAAATCTGATACTCGCCTATAAAGCATTAAAGGATTATATTTGTTTAGAAACAATTATCTATTGTAATTTAAATAGTTTTTTGCTTAATTAACCTTTACTTTTATTAATAGAAACATAAAGTTTTTATATTTCCTAACTTTCGAAAAACGGGGTAAGGCTCTTTGATAAGAAATGTAAATTTTAAAACAATTTAAACATTTAATTAAATCAATTTGATAACATCAAGAAATGTAATTTTTTAATTTTTTCAGGTTTTTTCATACATCAGCCGGGATTCGAACCCGGGTTCGAGCGTTGGCAACGCCCGGTGATGACCGCTACACTACTGATGTGCTTTGATCAATCTGAATACCGATTCGTTTTGTATCTTTGTATAATTTATTTTTGTATTGTATAGTGCCCAGACCCGGATTCGAACCGGGGACAACTGCCTCTTCAGGGCAGCGCTCTCCCACTGAGCTACCTAGGCACATAGAAATATCTTTACTACTTTAGACTACTTATAATTATTTATAAACTTTGGCTTAAATTTTTAAATAAAGATTAATACAGATTAAGTTAGGCTGCTAAAAAGTTATATTCTTAATATTTTTCCGAAAAAATCTCCGGAAAGATTTTTATTTTATACGTAAGTGTCTTGTGGGTAAATGGGCCCGCTGAGATTCGAACTCAGGACCTCCGCCATGTCAAGGCGACGTCATAACCGTCTAGACCACGAGCCCATCTTGGTTATTTGATCCACATTACCAAAAATTAATGCAGATGTTTTTAGAGAGTTATTTAAAAAAGTCATACATCAGCCGGGATTCGAACCCGGGTTCGAGCGTTGGCAACGCCCGGTGATGACCGCTACACTACTGATGTGCTATGGTGCCCAGACCCGGATTCGAACCGGGGACAACTGCCTCT
>JBNAKO010000167.1:0-1572 GCA_049706495.1 Methanosarcina sp.
ATTCTGTTAGTAACAGGTGGGCATGGTTACTATCAGGAGGAAGGAAAGCCGGCGCAGGAACTCAATCCAGGGGATGTAGTAAAAATTCATCCGAATGTGAAACACTGGCATGGAGCAGCACCTGACAGTTGGTTTGTGCATCTTTCTGTTGAGACAAATGCAGATGCAGGCCCGGCAGAATGGCTGGAACCCGTAACGAATGAAGAATATAACAAGTTAAAATAAATCGAAATATGGGGAGAATTTCAATGAATAAAAAAATTCTTGTAGCTTATTTTTCACATTCTGGCAACACACAGGAAATAGCTAATCAAATCCACAAAAACGTTGAGAGTAATATTTTTGAAATCCAGTCTGTAGATCCATATCCCAGCGAATATAACGAGGTTGTAGAACAGGCAAAGCAGGAACTGCAATCTGGTTACCTTCCCGAGTTGAAAACAGAAGTTGAGGGCATGAAATCGTATGAGATAGTTTTTATTGGCTATCCTGACTGGTGGGGTACGATACCCAGGCCAGTTACAACTTTTTTGTCAAAATACGATTTTTCTGGAAAAACTATCGTGCCATTTTGTACACACGAGGGGAGCCGTCTTGGGAGAAGTGCTGCAGATATTAAGGAACTTTGCCCGCAATCAACAATTCTTGAAGCCCTTGAAGTCCGGGGTAGAGAAGTAAAAAATGCGCAAACAGAAGTATCCAAATGGCTGCAAAAACTTGGGATGACGGAATAGACAAAATAAAAAGTTTATATTGATAATCAAAACATAGTTCAGAATAAAGAGGTTTTACAAATGAATAAAAAAGTATTGGTACTATCCGCCAGCCCAAGGAAGGGTGGAAATTCCGATTTGTTATGCGACCAGTTTGTACTAGGAGCACAAGCAGCCGGTCACGGTGCAGAGAAGATATTCTTGAAGGACAGGGAAATTAATTACTGCACAGGCTGTGGAACCTGTTATAATGGGGAAAAGAGCTGTCCCCAAGAAGACGATATGCCTGAAGTCTTAGAAAAAATGATCACAGCAGATGTAATTGTAATGGCAACGCCAGTGTATTTTTACACAATGAATGGTCAGATGAAGACCCTAATTGATCGTACCTGCTCCCGTTATACAGAAATCAATGACAAAGATTTTTATTTTATTGCAACGGCAGCCGATGATGGTAAACAGGCTATGGAAAGAACGATAGAAGGATTCCGGGGATTTACTTCCTGCCTCGAAGGGGCAAAGGAAAAGGGTATTATTTATGGGACTGGAGTCTGGCAGATGGGAGATATTAAAGGGCATCCTGCAATAAATCAGGCATATGAAATGGGAAAAAATATTTGAAATCTGTGCTGGAGAAAAAAGTGATGGATGAATTTATGCAACTGGTGAAACGTGGTGAACCCATAGCAGCGGGTACAAAAGAACATGAGATACTTGTAATGTACAGTAACGAAGCTATGAAAATTACTTTTGAACTGAACAACCATTATCACGAACCAGAAGAAGTAAGAAGACTATTTTCTGAATTGACTGGGAAAAAAGTAGATGATTCTTTTTTCTGCTTTCCACCCTTTTATAC
>JBNAKO010000168.1:0-12969 GCA_049706495.1 Methanosarcina sp.
CTCTGAAGTTTTTATATAGCCGTACCCTGTATGAGGAAAGAGAGGCACTACTCCAAATGTTACCAGAAAATTCGGAGCAAGACTTTCGGCTGAAGAAATAGTTTCCATCGCGGTTTTATCAAGTACATGATCCGAAGAGAAAACGCCTACTATCGAAGGGCCAAACTTCTTTTCTATTTCTTTCATTCCATAAAGAATTGCAGGAAGAGTATTCTTGCCTTCAGGTTCAATTAAGACATTTTCCGGAGGGATTGAATATCCTATTTCTTTGATTTGCCCAATTACAAAAAACTTCTGAGCCTCATTTGTCACAACAAAAATTTCTGAAATATCAGAAACCTCAAGGCACCGCAAAACGGTGTCCTGAAAAAGAGAGGTATTCCCAAACTTTAAAAATTGCTTTGGATACATTTCCCGGCTTAAAGGCCAGAGGCGTGTTCCAGATCCACCCGCAAGAATTATTGATTTTATGTTTTCCATCCCCTTAAATTAATTAAAATGATTGCTGTAAATGTTCTTTCAATACTTATGACTTGACAGTTCATAGTCTGTTTTTGAAAGAGAGTATTCCGAAAAAAATTCGATTATAGACAAATATATTAAAGAAAATCCATTAATAAGCTTTGCTCGAGATTATTTAGATTAAAACATACAATATTACAAGCCTAAGTTTTAACTACATTTTTTACCACTTTTTATTCGTCTGACACATATTATCTGCAATTAAATCTATTACCAAATCTAATCTTGTTTAGTACTTAATTCTACAGCCTGCGTTACGTTATGTAAGAACAATTATAATTTCAGATTATAAAATATATTTTATATTAGACTCTATTATAAATTTAGTTTTAAGATCTTATTTTTAGGATCTTATTACTATAATTGTTTCAAACTCTTAACCAAGATACTAATGTTAAATTACAAAGCGTTTGATCTTAATTGTATAAATTCCCTATTATATAATATAAAAGCCTTGCTTCATATATTTTTTAGAAATATAAAAAACTTCTATTGCCAACGTCTGCACATTAGACTTTATGTAAAAATAATTAATAAGTAGATTAAATAGATTACGAGTATGCTTTTTGCAATTACAGATTAGAACATTATTTGAATCCCTTAAATTAATTTTATTTAGAAGCAAAATATAGAAATAGAACCTAAGTAAAATAAAGGGAAAATTAACATCAAAAGAAAACAAGTATAAAAATGAAATAAAAAAATTAAGTAAAAAGCAGGAGAAATTATTTACAGGTATCAAGCAGAGATCTCTTCCTTCCGCCCCGAGCTTCTGTAGGATGAATAGGATCAACTTCAGCTTCGTCCCCTTCTAATTTCTCTCCCTTCTCTCCTTCTCTCTTTTCTTCTGGCATTTAAATAACCCCCTATATTATGTAAAGTTCCTAATTTGTTCCAGGATATATTCAAGTCGTATATTATTCCAGTTGCAGATCACCAGAAAAAACCCTTATTTATATTAATACTTTAGATTTTAGTATGCTTAGGGATAACTAAATTTCTAGTCAATGAATTTCTTTTCTGGTGAAATTATTAACTTAAATTTACAGATTCAAATATATTCATACCAGTTTTCGATTATCTCTGCCTTATCCCTCCTTCCATTCCTTCCCATTATTCTACCTATTCTAATAGGATTTAACCGAATTTACGGTTTACCCCTAAATTTATTACACCCTCTAGATTTATTAAAGTATTGTAACTATAGCAAAAATTAATAAATGATCTATTTTTACTGAGAAAATATGAAAAATTAACATTTACAGTTTAACAAAAAATAGTCGAAACAGACAAAATAATTGAGATTACTTGGGAGATTATATATCTCATTAATCAGTATAAGGAGAGCGGCCAGGCATAAAAAGAGGAAATTAAAAAATCTCTGTATAGTCCGCCAGATAAAATTTATCGCCTTATTGCTCAGGAATTATGCTTTTACCCAGGAAAATGTGATCCCATGGCATATAAAATAGTGGAAAAGGAAGAAATTGGCCCGTTGGTACACAGGATGGTTATAGAGGCCCCCGACGTGGCAAAGGCTGCAAAAGCCGGACAGTTCATAATTCTCAGAATTGATGAAAGGGGGGAAAGAATTCCTCTCACGATCGCTGATTTTGAAAAAGAAAAAGGCACAGTAACTGTAATTTTTCAGGAAATGGGCAAGACCACAAAACAGCTTGCCAAGCTATCTTCAGACGAGTATCTTGAAGATTTTGTCGGGCCCCTTGGAACTCCTGCTGATATTAGAAAACTTGGTACTGTTATCCTTGTGGGAGGAGGCGTAGGAGTTGCCCCTATTTACCCGCAGGCAAAAGCCTATCTGCAGGCAGGTAACAAAGTAATTTCTATCATAGGAGCTCGAAATAAAGATTTACTTATTTTAGAAAACGATATGGAAAAAGCCAGCTCCGAATTGTATATTGCCACAGATGACGGGTCAAAAGGGCATCACGGATTTGTAACTGATATAATGAAAAGAATCCTTGACAGCGACGAAGAAGTTGCCAGGGTCGTAATTATAGGGCCCCCAATTATGATGAAGGTAGGAGCCGGAGTAGCTTCTCCTTATGATGTTGAAATTCTGGTCAGCCTTAACTCTATTATGGTAGACGGGACAGGCATGTGCGGAGGCTGCAGAGTCACAGTGGATGGAAAAACGAAATTCACCTGTGTCGATGGCCCGGAATTTGATGCCAGGAAAGTAGATTTTGTCGAGCTTATGAACAGGCTTGCAATGTATCGTGGCGATGAGATAAACGCTGTTGAAAAATACGAAGAAGAATGCAGGTGCGGACTCCACTGAAAGGAGGGAATAAATAATGCAAGAATTACATGAAGAAAATGCAGGGACAGCAAGTGGAGAAAAAAGCGGGAAAATTAAAAAGACAAGAACCCCAATGCAAGAACAACCTGCTGAGGAGCGTAGAAAGAACTTTAATGAAGTAGCTCTGGGCTATACAAAAGAAGATACGCTTACTGAAGCTTCTCGCTGCCTATCCTGCAAAGACCCAAAATGTGTTGACGGCTGCCCTGTAAATGTCGACATTCCAGGTTTTATCAAACTTATCTGCGAAGAGGATTTTGAAGGCGCAATTGAAAAAATAAAGGATACAAATGCCCTTCCTGCAATCTGCGGGAGGGTCTGTCCTCAGGAGAGTCAATGCGAAGCGCTCTGCGTCCTCGGAAAGAAGGCGGAGCCAGTAGCAATTGGCAGACTTGAGCGGTTCTGCGCGGATTATGAGCGCGAAAAAGCCGTAAAATCCCCGGAAATTACTGAACCGACCGGGAAAAAGGTAGCCATTGTTGGTTCCGGGCCTGCAGGGCTTACTGCCGCAGCAGACCTTGCAAAATTAGGGTATAAAGTCACAATTTTTGAGTCCCTGCATAAGGCAGGCGGTGTCCTGAGTTACGGCATCCCGGAGTTCAGGCTTCCTAAAGAAATAGTAGGTCAAGAAGTAGAATATATTAAACAGCTTGGGGTTGAGTTTAAACCAAATTATATAATAGGCAGGATAAAAACTTTAGACGAGCTCTGCGAAGAATTTGATGCTGTTTTCCTGGGTACGGGCGCAGGCCTGCCGACTTTCATGGAAATTCCAGGAGAAAACCTGAGCGGGGTATATTCTGCAAACGAATTCTTAACCCGCGTAAATCTCATGAAAGCCTATGACCCAGAATATGATACTAAAGTCAGGCGCGGGAAACATGTTGTTGTGGTTGGAGGCGGAAATGTAGCTATGGATGCAGCCCGCTCTGCCCTTCGGCTTGGAGCCGAAGAAGTAAGTATAGTTTACCGCCGCGGAGAAGAAGAAATGCCAGCTCGCAGGGAAGAAATCGAGCATGCTAAAGAAGAAGGCATTATTTTCAGGCTTCTTACAAATCCGGTCCGCATCTTTGGAGATGAAAAATTTAATGTCTCAGGAATTGAGCTCATTAAAATGGAGCTTGGGGAACCGGATAAATCAGGCAGGAGAAGCCCGGTCCCTGTAGAGGGCTCGGAATTCACAATCCCTGCCGATGTTGTAGT
This sequence comes from Methanosarcina sp., assembly GCA_049706495.1. GTDB lineage: Archaea > Halobacteriota > Methanosarcinia > Methanosarcinales > Methanosarcinaceae > Methanosarcina. Next base: position 4,049 of record JBNAKO010000168.1, read on the forward strand.
TATTGCCATAGGCACATCCCCCAACCCGATTATTTTCAAAGGCTCAGAAGGCCTTGAGCAGAGCAAAAGAGGCACTGTAGTTGCTAACGAAGAAACTGGAGCAACCTCAAAATGCGGAGTTTTTGCAGGCGGAGATGTGGTTACAGGTGCAGCAACCGTCATCAGTGCAATGGGCGCAGGCAAGAAAGCCGCAAAAGCAATTGATGAGTATTTGAAAGAGAAGTGAAACCAGAATACTCTGGTTACTTTTTTAAGTTTGAAAACTACTAATCATTCTTATATTCTATTTTTTGAGTGAGTAAAAACGATAACAGAAGAGATATGAAAAGTGCCCCTATGTGTGTCTCATACTTTTTTTACATTTGATAGGGAGTTAATCGGCAGAAAAACCTTTATTCTTAGATTGTATAGAACAGTTGAATAAGTGAAAACATAGGCAAAAAGACAAATATAATATTTCCTTAGAATAATATACTTTTAAGTATAATACTTAAAAGTAGGATACTTTAAAGTATCTTGATGTCTATAAGTTAATTTATGTTTATAAACCGAAAAGCTGAGATTTCCCTTTTTGAAAAACTTTACGTTGAAGGTAAGCCCAAAATGATCCTTCTATATGGAAAGCGAAGGATCGGGAAAACAGAGCTTTTAAATGAATTTACCCGAAATCATAGGGCTCTTTATATAGTTGCTAGGCAGGAAACATATGAAGGGCAGCTCAAAAAGATGAGTGCTGAGATTGCAGAATTTTTTGATGACGATGTTCTCAAGTACAGTCCTTTTCAGAATTATGATGCACTTTTCATTTATCTTGCACAGAAGGAAGTACCTATTCTGTTCGACGAGTTTCCATACCTAGTTGAAGCTAACAAGGCCGTACCTTCAATTCTGCAGGAATATTGGGATCGTTATTTCAGTAAAAAGAAGACGTTTCTTGTTCTTTGTGGCTCGTCCATTGCCATGATGGAATCTCTACTTGGATATAAATCTCCCCTTTATGGTAGAAGAACAGAACAAATACTTCTTGAGCCCCTTAAGTTTAGAGAAGCTTGTGAGTTTTTTCCAAATCTGGAGCCGGAAGATAAAATCCTTATTTATGCAATGCTTGGGGGAACACCTGCATACCTTCTAGAATTTGATTATGAAAGACCTCTTTTGGAAAATATAAAAGATCGAATTCTGCAGAAGAATACTTTTCTTTATCAAGATACAATGTTTGTGCTTCAGCAAGAATTAACCGAGCCAAGAGTATATTATTCAATCATAAATTCCATTGCAAAGGGAAATACCAAATTAAGCAACATAATAAATGATACAGGGCTTGAAAAAGGTGTAATTACAAAATATCTAAGCGTCTTGAGAGAGCTTCAGATAATCGAGAGACGTATTCCCGTTACTGAAAAGAAGCCAGAAAGTTCAAAAAAGGGTATTTACCTGCTGAAAGACAACTACTTCAAGTTTTGGTTCCGTTTTATTTTTGAAAATAATGAATATATTGAACAGGATAAACAGGACAAACTTATAGAGGATAAAATAAAGCCACTTCTGAACAACTTCGTTGGCTTTACTTATGAAGAAATAGCTCTTGAATACGTGAAAACTGTCCCTAAGTTTTCAGATTACATCTTTGGTCGCTGGTGGGACAAAGAAGAAGAAATAGATATAGTGGGACTGGACATCAGCCGAAACAGAATCATTTTTGGAGAAGTAAAGTGGAGAGATCTTTCGGAAAAGGATGCCAGGCAGGTTCTGAATCGACTTATAGAAAAGTCAGTTAATGTAAAGTGGGGAAACAATCCAGAAAAGAAATATCTTCTTGTCGGAAAGAAAATAGGAGGAAGAAAAAGGCTAATTGAAGATGGATACTTTGTGATAGAACTTGTTGATCTTATTGAAAAATTATAAGTTATTGAGGGAGTTTTTCGATAAAGGAAATATGCCAGCGTGTCCATTTGTAGAGGTATGTGGTGCATATACTAATTTAAAAAGTACAGATAAGTGAAATCACTATTAGTTATGGCAACATATCAAGTTTTCTGTAAATTCTATTCAATTATGCATAGCTTTTATTGTAAAATCTATGTAAAAATACCCGCTAATTTTGCCTACGTGTTTCAGAATACTTTTTTGTATTTGATGGGGGGCAACAGGTAGAAACTGCCAAATTCCAATAGTATTCGGAATAATTGAGTTTAGGAAAGTCGAGTAAGAAGGAAAGCAAAAAAATTGTAGAGTACATGAACACAGAAAATTTGTATAGTATAAACATAGAAGACAAACTAAAAGTGCTGTCAACAAGTGATTAGTTCTATATTTGCCTTTACAATATAAGTTATTCTGGTCTATGAAAATAATCAATGTAATTTAAATCCTCAATAATATGTTCGATAACAACCTCATCTAAATTTTTATCTGTGAGATATTTCTGAACAGATTGTATTGAGTGCATATTATATAAACTATTTAAGATAGATAAAAAATAACTTAAAGCAATAATTGCTAAAATAATTAATACTGTTTGTTGACCTATATTTATATTTGCACTAAGAGGCCCAATAAGATCCCCGCTGAGATTTGCGCTCATGTTTGCATTAAAAGTATCACCTGTAAGCGAAAAGCTGTATATAATATATGCAAGAACAGTGAGCAATATTATCACAATCCCTCCCAATAAAAGCTCATTGCGAGAATAACTGAATTTTGGTGGGTTATGTTCACACTCGTATCCGTATTTATACAACGAATTCGGTTCATCTGCTTTATATAAATGAAATGCACCAGCTAAAAATAGTATTGTTGGAAAATCACGATATTTTTCAGTTAGTTTATCAAGATAATCACAATCTAATCTCTTTTGCATCTTACTCAAAAATATACAAACTGCTTGAGGTGTAAAGTTAAATTTCAACAATAAATCTTTGACATAGTTTATTGATTCAACTTCATATAGTGAATAATTTCTCATTAAATTAACTTGGCATTGAGGCGATAATTGATTATTTCTTACGAGATACTCCATAATATCTGTAAATTGCTGAGATGTAAAAACTGTATGCAATAAATATCTTTCCAGTTCATCAAGACTAATAGAATAATTAATAATGGTATCACAAACAAAGTCGCTTTGTTTAAATATTCTCACATACAAAGTATTTACGAAAGAAACGTTTTTCAATATATCCATGAATGAATAAAATAGAAATACCAGAGGTACTGCATACACGGTAAAAAACTCGGTTATATTTTGCGGAGATTGTGCGTATTGATACAACAAACCGCCTGTTAGCAGAAACAAAAAAAGTGAGTTTACTCCTCTTTTAGACAATCCATGCCCTTTTGTAATATTTTTAGACACTTGTATGATTAAATCAGTAATATATGAAAGCGGGTCAGTATCAATATATTTATTGTCAATATTTTGATAAGAATGTTTATTTGCTGCATAATTTGGGTCCTTATCCTGTGTATTTAATTTGTTTTCGCCCTCTTGAATCACAAAACGTGATTGTTTTTGTAAATGAAATAGTTTTTTATTTTGATTATATTGTTTTATACAAAAAGATTCATACTCTTAGTTCAGGATTCAATTGTTTTTTCTTCTAGAAAAAGCAGCTCTGCACTTATCACTACAGGTTTCTTTCCTGGGATTACGAGTTTCAAAGGATTATGTATATTGAAGGATCAAGTCTTCCAGCTTTGATTTAGAAAAGAAGCAAATAGAGGCGAACGCAGCTGAAAAAATTAAGCCGTAGTGGAAGTTTTGGTAGTGATGGTCTAACATACTAATATACAGATTTACATCAAACAGTATTACAGATATCATCTAAATTTTCATACATATCTTTTATGTCGTCTAATAGTTTATCAAATAGGTTTGGAATACTAGTGCTTCGATTCCAAAGTCGATTCCTTTTTTCCCAGAAAAATCCGTGATCTTCTGACCCACTCAAAAGTCAAGTTTTATGAATCTTTTTCGGAATCGCAGTACTAGATTGATATTCTCTGCTCCAAGCGTCAGAACTAACAATATCAGATTTACTTTCTATTACACGCATCTTGGCTGCAAACTCTGTTAATTTATTGGACACACTATCCGGTAATACACTAAGAGCTTCTATTTCGTCAGACACGAAAGTAAACTGAAATAAGTGATAATCAAGTCGATTATTTATCGCCACAAAATCAATATATTGTGCATCTTTATTACTCCAAATTTCATCGCTTTTGGAGTAAGATTTCCAATCATTAAGAAATTCAATGAGAACTCTTTTCACCATATTTTTTGCGATTTCAAACTGTTTATTAGTGTTTTCCTTAACAGTCAATGGTTCAATTTCATACGATTTACTAAGAGCCTATCCGAAAAGTCAATAATGTATGTTGAAAAGTCACAATAGGTCTATAATATCAGAGTATCCGTTCCGGTTTTGCATATTGCATATTGTAAAAGTTATAGCAGGTAACCACTTTTCGGATAGGCTCTAAGTCCTATAACATTAATGAATTTACTAAGTTCTTTATTACTGATTGACTTACTCGCAATTGTTTCCAAATTTGAAGAAATGTCGTTTAGAGATTTATTAATTTCCGATGAATTTCTTGATAAAATACTTTCAAATACTGTGAGACCACGCATTCTTTGAATGTTTACTACAGCTTTGAAATCAAAGTTGCGGTGGCGCACCCCGCTGCAAGCAACGGGGTATGTTCGCGCCCCCGCTTTTCTTTTAATGTTTATTAAAAATCGATTATTTTCATTTGTTTATATGCTTCTTTTTCTTCCTGGTTTGTCTGCTTTTGAACATAATTTTTTATAACATCATAAGTTGTTCCATCCCCTACTGTTCCAATGTAGCCTCCATCACTCCACAGCTGACCCCCCAAAGCTGTTTTTTAATTTCAGGGTGTTGTTTAAAGATTTGTCTTGCTGTAATGCTTTTTATAATCTGCATCACTCTTGAAGGAGAATACCTGGGTTCAGCTCCAACAAAAAGATGTACATGATCACCATCACTACCAATTGCATCAAACTCAAAACAATATCTTTCACCAATTTCAAAGCATATATTTTTCAAAAAGTTGAGGATTTCTATATCTAAAAGAAGCTTTTTACGGTACTTTACACAAAAAACCATATGGTACCTTATTTTATAGACACAATGATTTGCATGCCTCAGTTCCATTTACAGTGTAAATGTAGCTAAAAATATAAAGCGATTATTTAAAAAAACGGTTCTAGGGGAAGTTTCCCATCCCCGCAGCAAGCTGCGGGGGTATTCGACTGAAATAAAGTCCTTCAGATCAGAAACTATTTCCTTATTAAATGGTAACTTTAGCAAAAAGTATTTTAATTAATGACTTATACTATTATTCGTTTTTTAAATCATACAGCTAACTTTCATAGGGAACCTAATTATATCTGGGCATAAGCAAGCAAAGTAATCCAAAGAATTAAGCTTCACTTTTCAAAACAACACACCTCCTACAATCAACATTCCTGTATAAAATCTTGTAGCTGTTATCTCTTATACAAAAATAAATCCATTCTACTAATAAAAAAATTGAGATAAGTAAATCTTCGACGAAGGAAAATCACCTCAAAGAAAAATGATAGAAACGATTTAGCGATAAGCGTCTGGTAATGAGCTGATTCCAAAACTCAAGAATCACCTACTAGAATCTCGATTTCGAAATAATTACTGAGTTGCTAATCACGAAAATAATTCTGAAATTTTTATGAATTCGGGAATAAAAAGTGGTTTTGGGATGGGCTCAATTAGAATGTAAAGAGGTAAAAGCATGATAGAAAATAGTGACCAAATAAAGACTGATTGTGACCACAGTATTAAGACTTTAAACAATGCTCAAGGAGCAAGTACGGCTAGTATGTTTGTAGCATCTGGATTTTTACTCGCGATAATGCAAAAATTGGTGAGCAGTATCGCAGTTAATATAATTATGAAGCAGATATTTCCTAGCAATAATATAAATTTTGATCAAATGAGAGACGAAATGTCTAAGACAGTAACTGGTATTATTGCAGAACAGACCGTCCAAGAACAAGAAGGCATTATAAATGGACTCATCGATTTTTTTAAATATGACTATTCAACTCGTAAAGAATACGGAAACGCTACTAAAACTGATCTCTATAATATGTTAAGTGACAATATACCTAGATTACGTCAGGTTCTTAATACTTTAAAAAGTCCTTTATTTCAAAAGAAAGGATTCCCAGCCTATATTTCTGGATTAGAGCTGTTAATTTGTTTTTACACAGAAATGGCATCACAAGACCCAACAGTACCGGATTCTACAAGATCCAGTAATGTAAAGGCTCTAGCGATGACCATAATTGACTCAAGTGAGTCTATAAAGACTTTAAAAAGTAGATATATAGAGGAGCGAATAACTGGTCTTTCTGGATTTAATTGTGGTCCTTGGATGCCTTTACCCGGAGTGTTTATCTTCGCATGTAGTTTTGATGACGACTACTTTACTCCTCCTAAAAGATATATATTTACGGGTGATACTCCCGATATAGCTTCTAAGAAAGCTAAAGAATATCGAGATTATCTAGTTAACAAAACATACAAAGAATTAAGCTGGATTGACGAAGTTCTAGCGGGCTGGAATCAGATGTTTACAACCCCATTATTTTCAAGCTTTATTTGGGGAATTTATGGATATATTACAAATAGGAGCGACAATACTGTTTCTGTTATTGATACAAAAAACGACACTGTTATAGCCACTGTGAATGTAGGAAGTGAACCCACAGGAGTTGCAATTAACTCAACAGGAACAAAGGTATATGTGGTAAACACAGGCAGTTATAATGTTTCTGTAATTGGCACCCTCTTTAATACTGTTGAAGCCACGGTGAATGTAGACTCAGTTCCTATTGGAATCGCAGTTACCCCAGATGGATCAACCGTATATGTGGTAAATGCTTGCAGTAATAATGTTTCTGTAATTGACACAAAAACAAACACTGTTACAGATGAAGTGTATGGTATAGGAAGTGGTCCTCACGGAGTTGCAGTCAACCCGATGGGAACAAAAGTATATGTTACGATTATAAACAGCAACACTGTCGCGGTAATTGACACCGCAACAAACACTGTTACAACAAAGATAGCAAAAGTCGGAAACTTTCCCCACGAAATTGCAGTTAGTCCGGATGGAACAAAGGTATATGTTACTAATTGGGGGGGTAACAATGTTTCTGTAATTGACACAGTCAAAAACGTTGTTATAGCCACAGTGCCGGTGGGTCACTACCCTGGTGGAGTTGCAGTCAACCCGGCAGGGACGAGAGTTTATGTGACCGACTGTGGTGAAGGTTGGTTGCCAAAAAATGTCTCTGTTATTGACACAGCAACAAACACTGTTACAAACACTGTGGAAGTAGGAAATCTGAGTAATTCAAACAGCTCTTGGTTCGTTTCAGTTACACCAGATGGAACAAAAGTATATGTGACTACAGGGGATGACAACACTGTCGCAGTAATTGACACAGCAACAAACACTGTTACAAACACCGTGAAAGTAGGAAGACTTCCGTTCGCTATGGGTCAGTTTATATATACCCCCCCAGTAAAGAGATTATCTTCTTGTACTGATATCTCTGGTGTTGATATATCTGGTGCAGACTTTATTTATGCGATTGTTCTCCAGAAAAGTATTGCATTCTCTGAAATTGCAGATAAAACTACCATTCCTTATGATGCTCCCAGTACTTTCACTCCCCAGCTTTTGCAATTTTTAAATACATCTATAAATTCAACAGAATGGAACTGGGATTTTGGAGACGGAGTAACTTCAACTGAAGAAAATCCAATGCATATTTACTCGACAGCAGGAAAATATACTGTAATGTTGACAATAACAAACGATAAAGGTATTTTAAGTTCAAAATCATCTATATTAGATATTAATTCAATAGAGTTTAGCAGTAATGATACGGAAGTAATAGAGGACAACATCTCAATAGAAAAAAAGACTATATAACTCCGGAAGAGTAAATATGTCAAAAGAGGAAACAATATCATCAGAGGAGCCAGTGAGATTAATAGAAAATATGATATAAAAAGTTAAGGCATCTTCTTCAATCTTCAAATCGAGAAGACGAAAATCCTCCTTCGGGTAAACATTATACTGCCCGATAATATGTTAAAAACTAACATTCCGCACCCCTGCTAATTTGAGATGAAAAAGATAAAAATCGTAATACAAAATGTTATTTTTTTTAATTAATTTTTTTCAATCACTTGATACTGGCTATTTATGGTTTGCAAAAAATTCAAAAAAAGAGGTATCTATAGATAATGAATAAAACTCAAAATATTCAAGGAAAACATCTCTATTACAGAAATATTCCAAATAATTGATTATGTAGTGGCAGTTCTAATGTTTTTTACGTTTAATTTAGTGGGGTAATCGGCAGTAAAAATACCATATTCTAAAAATCAATTCTACTGATAGCATTTTTCAATATATTGTTTATAGTCTTTGGAATGACTTGTGAACAAAAAACATAGGTGCGTCTAACCGATAGTGTTTTATTTTATCGAGTGAACAAAATCAGGTAAAAATCTTATGTTTATTTGTCATTTTTGGGGACTTCCTGAAACTTCAAGTTTCCACAGGAAGCGAAGGTTAAAGTATAACTGTTTATATATGCAGTTTTACAAAATTTCTATTTTTCATACAATTTGTGTTTTTTTCTATAATATAACGGGGATTGCAGGAAGGTAAGTAGGATTCCCTGCAGAAATACAGTTGTTTACAGGGAAAATTACTGAATTTTTGAGTTTTTCCTAGAGCCCTTTATCATTAGATTTTTTGTGTTTCCATTTACAGTAAAAACGCCCTCATTCTAAGCCGCTTTCAGAAGCTTTTAAAATAAGATGTAAAAG
>JBNAKO010000169.1:0-10975 GCA_049706495.1 Methanosarcina sp.
ACAGGTTCCACAGCCTGTGCATTCATCTTTATTGATTTTTGGCGGCATTTTTCTAACTCCTATATTGTTTTTTAGTATTATTTTTAAAAATAAATTTAGATTTATATTTATAAATACAACGAATACTCTATTGGACCTCTAATTTTTGTTACGCAAAGTCAAGACGTATGCTTTAAGGTGCCTTGTATGTTCAGACTCTAATCAGCATAAGTCTATTTTTATCTATGTTATTTTATATATAAAATTTTATCCTTGCAATTATTTTCTTAATTATTTCCTCAATTCTTAATTCTTATTTTTTCATTTTTTTATTTTCATTTATTATTTATTACATTTAATTTCCTGTCTTATTTTTTATTTATTCTTTGTTTATTCTTTGTTTTAATTGTAGTTTTAATTTCTTCCTTTTTTAGTTTCGTATTCCCTTTATTTTTGCATTATTTTTATTCGCCAAGGATTCTATCCTCTCCAAGCCTGTCCAGAATTTCAATTAATTTTCTCTTGCGTCTATTTACCTCTTTTATTTCCTTGAGATAAGCTTTCCATTCTTTTTTCTTACCGGAATCTTCGAGAGTTTCTTTTATTTTTCGAAGATATGCTGAAGCTCCTTCGTAGGCGTTTACTTTTGCTTCAGATATAAGGTTATTAGCAAGTTTTTTCCAGATTTCAATTGCAACTTCAGGATAATTATTCCTTACTGCATTTGCAATTTCACTCTCCGATATGGATTTCCAATATTTTTCTGTATCGCCTTTACTCTTTTTCAACTCTTCATACCAGCGAATAATCTGATCAGGATCCCTTTCTTGAATGGCTATTTTTATCAATAGATCGAGAACAGGAGGATTAATCCTTTTTTCAAAACCCATTTCAAGAAGGCCTGTTTTCGGGAGAATGCCTGGAAAGATTGAAAGTTCCTGTTTAACCTTTGATGCAGAAACCGGAAGTTCACCTTGTGTCAGATATGTATGTACAGCTACTCTGACCTTTTCCCATATTCCGGCTTTTTTTGCAGCATCTTTCATTCCAATATAACTGTCCATCTGAGGAGTCCTGAAAAACTCTTCAGTTTCAAGTGCAGTAACAAAGAGCCAGTCTTCTTCGTCTTCTTTAATCTCAAGAAGGATCAACCAGAGTTGATGCGCATTATCAGGGTCGGATTTTCTAAATTTCTTTATCCCATTGTATATCCATTCCTCCGCTTCTTCCTTCTTCCCAAATTCAAGCAGCATTCTAACCAGCCTTTCATAATTGCCTGTTTTTTCAGCTTCATGTCTGCTGATTGGAATAATTTCTTCGTAGAGCCCTGCTTTTCTAAAAGCATCAATAAGCCTGTCAACAGCATAATCTCGTCTCCAGGAAGAAGTATAAAGCGGGCTTTTTGATTTTTCGGCTTCCTGTATTCTACGCTGTAATGTCTCTGCAAAAAGCTTCCATTCTTCCTGTGGAAAAGATTCTTTCCAGATAATATGCTCATCAAGAATACTGTAATTATCCCTTAATTCGATTTCAAGAACGTAAAGCAGCTTCTGGTAGTCAGGAAGAGGAATCCTGGATAAAGCCCTGAATATAATCTCCATACAGGCGGATACTTTTAACCCTATTTCCCCTTCTTCGTCATATTCTGCAATTTCTTCATATCTCTCCATCAGCTCTTTACCAATATCGAGCAACTCTTTATTGTATCCTGAATCAAGAAGGCTTTCAAGCCTTACCTGCAGTTCCGAAAATCCGGGTAGGTCTTCTCCATCATAAGCCGAATAATCATATTGCTCTATTTCTTCCCAGAGTTTGTCAAGTTCGGAATAAATTTCCTGCAGAGTATCTGTAACATTTTCTGATGCAAGGTTTTGCCTGTCCCGGATATATTTATCAAGCAGAGAATCTCTTCTTACAAAAGTCACCAATATCTCGATCAGTTCGGTTTTATCAAGTTTTTGGAGATATTCTCGAAGAGTTCGAAGTGAAGTTTCGTCAAGTTCGGCAGCCCCTATTTTTTCAGCTTCTGTTTCTTCCTGCCTGGCTAGCCTGACAAGCTGATCATTTTCTGGGATAACAGGTATTTCTTCCCCATGCTCAAGTAATTCAAGATATTCAAGCACAGCTGCAACTCCATGTTTGCAGTCATGTCCTACAGGACAGGTACATGTAGAACTTAACTTTCCATCTTTTACAGAAATTTCTGTAAAATAGTCAAGCGTCCCTTTAACTCTGGCTACCAGGCTGCCTTCCGGGGTGCATTTAAGTTCTTTTACCCTCTCTTCTTCCTGGTACTTTATTCCTTTCGAAGTTGCTGTTCCCCCGGCCCAGTCTTCAAGATCACTCCACTTTAAATCTTTAAAAGGATCTTGATCTTTACCTGTTAACTTGTTAGTTAATGGCATAAACTATTATTTCTCTGAGGTAATATAAAAACAAGAAGGAAGCTTGATTCTTCGGGATTTTGGTTTTATGTCCATTTCTATCTCTTTTTTATTTTATAAGTTAGCGAGAGCAAAATTTTATGAAATTACACTGATGAAATTACACTAATAAAATTATAATAAAGTACTATCTAATAAAAATAATAATTTAATAAATATAATGACCTCAGAGATTAAATTAGCAAAACAAACAATTAAAAATAATTTTTTCAGCCGATCTTACCGAGTTTAGCTAATTTTAAAGGTTATTCATAATATTTTATAAAAACACTAAAACAGATAAAGGGCGGCAGATATTTTGGAAAAGTGTTTTTTATCTTCTTTATCTGCCCGTATAGTTTGACTTTTATACTAACTTTATATTTATATTCTTTTAAATCTAAAGTAACCGGATTTTGTTTCTTATTTTTCTATTTCTTACTCTCGTATTTTTTATTTGTTTTCAATATCTTTCTTTTTAAGTCCATACACAGCCGGACTGTGGATAACTTCTCCCAGTGCGTTATATCTGGATCCATGACAGGGGCAGTCCCAGGTTTTTTCAGCTTCATTCCAGGCAACTATACATCCCAGGTGCCTGCAAGCAGGGTCAAGCGTATGAAGCGCTCCCTGTTCATCTCTATATGCAGCTACTCTGTGGCCGTCAATTTTGACAACAGCTCCTTCTCCAGGTGCAATATCCGAGGCCTTTTCGTGGGTAGGAAGAATTCTGTCTCCAACAAGACCTTTAGTAGCTTCAGCGGCCTGCGAAAAAAAGGTTTTTGCGGACTCTACCGGTTTAAACCTTGAAGGATTGTAAACTTCTTCCCAGGCATTTGATTTTCCAGCAAGCATATCTGTAAGGATCATTGCTGCAACCGTGCCTGTTGTCATACCCCATTTTCGGAATCCTGTTGCAATAAACAAATTATCGTTATCTGATGTTATCCGGCCAATATAGGGAACATGGTCGACACTTATTACGTCCTGGGTAGACCATCTGTAGTCGATAGAACGAACTGAATAGACAGACCTGATCCATTTTTCAAGGTTCTTGTAATGGTCAACCTCATGATCCCTTTCACCCGTCCTGTGTCCGTCTCCAGATATAAGAATCAGTTCTCCCCCTTCTGCAGGCTGGGATCGAAGAGAGCGGGCAGGCTCTTCGGCATTAATGAACATTCCATCGGGAAAAGTCCCTTCAATCCGGACTCCAAGCACATATGAACGGGACTGATGGAGGCGCTGGAAAAACATCCCAGGCTTGTCATTAATTGGAAAATGAGTTGCTTGAATAACTTTATGTGCCGTAATAGTTCCTTTATCTGTAGTTATTGTAATAGGGCCATCCCCTTCCATTTTAAGGGCCCTGCTTTTTTCAAAGATCTGGCCGCCTTCCTTTACAAATTCTTTTGCAAGCGCACAGAGATATTTCCTGGGATGGAACTGGGCCTGGTTTCCAAAACGTATGGCTCCATATGTTTTAAAAGGCAAAGGCAAATTCTCTACAAAGGAAGCCGGAAGTCCAAGGCTCTTAGCTGCATCAACCTCAGCCTGGATCTTTCGGAGAGATTCTTCGGATTCTGCATAAACGTATGCAGGTTTACGAGTAAAATCACAGTCTATATTTTTCGAGCTTACAAGAGCTGCTATTTTCTCTATAGCTGCCTGATTTGAATCCGCATACTGCTGAGCCTGTTTTTGTCCGAACTTTGAGACCAGGCGGTCATAAATCAAATGATGCTGGGACGTGACTTTTGCTGTTGTGTGTCCGGTTACTCCTGAAATAATCCTGTCAGCTTCAATTACTGCTACCGATGAAACTCCTGCTTCTTTTAAAAGATAAGCAGTTGTAATTCCAACTATTCCGCCCCCCAAAATGGCTACATCAACCCGAAGATCTCCTGATAGCGGAGGATACATCGATTTTGGTGTTGTTGCCATCCAGTAAGATTCTGCCCTGCCAGGCAGGATATAATTAGCTTCTTTCTCGCTTGCCATACCTTTCACCAAAAATGCAGGGTGTGTGCTTGGTTAAGTGGTTTTTCTGAGTTTAGTTTTTAACCGTACAAAATTCTCAAAAAATTCACTTTAGCCCTCTACCCCTGTTAATGAGTCTTCCCTATATCTCCCTATATCCATTCTCAAGACTGTTCTCAAATAGATATAATAAAATTCTAATTAAATACTATAAAAACTAATAGTAACATTAACTCAGGTATTTCTTTTTAGGCAGTATTTTAAAAAGTCGATAAAATATTTATTTTAATCAAACAAAATAAATCAACAAAATCAAATTTAAAATTATTTAATTTATTAAAATTGTCTAATTCATTCAAATTATTTGATTTAATAGTTTTAATTTTCAAAAAATTCGAGTAAAATTTTAAACTTAATATTCCCGGGTACATGCTGATTAAAAATTAGCAGGACACAATATTGGTGAGGTATTGTGTATTAGATATTTAGTATTTTTAAGAGGAACTCCAGGTTCGGGTAAATCAACTTTTGTTAGAGAAAACAGTCTCGAGCCGTATACAATCTCTTCAGATACAGTTCGACTCCTCCTTAAACCCCCGGTTCTTTCCCTCACTGGAAGACCCATAATCTCTCAAAAAATCAATCGTAGGGTATGGGGCCTTATTTACTCTCTTATAAAAAGCCGCATGGAAGATGGTGAATTCACAATCCTTGATGCCACAAATGCAGGAAATGCAGATATTGCAAAATATAGAAAACTTGTCAGAAATTACAGATACAAAGCCTTTTGCGTTGACTTTTCTGATGTGCCGGTCGAACTTGCCAAAGAAAGAAATTTGAAAAGACCTGCATATGAAATCGTGCCTGAAAATGTAATCGAAGAAATGTATTCTATAATAAAAGCACAATCAGTACCATCATATGTGACAGTAATAAAGCCTCCTGAGTTTCATGAAAAATTACAGTATAAGATAGTCAATCTTTCCAGTTACAGAAAAATCCATCATATCGGGAATATAAATGGAAATTATAAGGCTTTAATGAAGTACTTTACTTGCGGACTTAATGACAAAGATTTCTATATTTTTACAGGGGACTATACAGGTGAGGAAAATGAAAGCTTTGAGGTCTTAAAATTCTTAATTTCCATTATGTGCAAAGATAATGTTTTCCTGCTGGAGGGAGAAAAGGAAAAATGTTTTTCCCATCTGGCAATAGGCAAAGAGCAGACACAAATTTCTGACTTTATAGATAACCTAGAGACTCTATCGACAATGAAAGAGGTGGATACTTCAAAAAATAGCATTCTGACAAAAAACTGTATTCTGAAACTATACCAGAAGATGGAACCCTGTATTTATTACAAATTCAAGGACATGTATGTGCTGGTAACACATGGAGGGCTCAGCAATCTTCCGGAAAACCTGATTTATTTAGGAGACGAGGAGATGATTAAGGGTACAGGTGACCCTGAAGACGCTTTTCTTGTTGCTGTGAATTTCAACAAAAACACGAATGGAAACACCTACCAGATCCACAGTCATAGAAATCCTGAAAATCTTCCAATCCGGTATGGTAGAACATTTAATTTATGTGCTGAATCTGAGAAAATGCAGAGTTTGAGAATTTTAACGCTCGATGACGAAGGCTCTTGCAGTCAGGAAATTAATAAATCTGAATAAAAATTAATCCGGAAAAAGATAGAGTATTTCAAATCTATCATAATTTTAGATTGTAAATTAATTAGATTAATCAAAACAAAGCTTCTTCTTAAAGTTTCTTCTAAAATACTTAAGATCTAAAATGTTTAAATTCAGTGTTTAAATAAATATAACCCGGGAAATACATCCAGGGAAATAAATCCAAGGAAATATAACCAAAAAATAAAGCCTTAAATCAAAAAATATTCTTTCTAAGTTAAATATAATTTTCAGGAAACACAAATATTTAGAAATGTAATCTTTAGACTGGAAATTAGATTTGGAAGGAAGTAAATTAAGCTCTAAAGAATCTTATTTTCTGTTTTATATTGGATTTTTTAGTTTTTTCCAATTATTCTATCTGCTGTTTTTAGATTCTATTTACTATCTTCTTATGCACTCTAATTCCCAGTAAAGAGTCTAAAGACATTATTTTGCCCTTTTCGAATTCAGGCAGTAGTTTCCTTGTTAAGGATATAAGCGACCATTTCAGGGTTGAGTTTACTTTCCCGTGAAACCTTTGTTTCAATATCCTTACTCGATTTCCCTTCTATCTTCATTTGCTTTATTTTCTCTATAACTGAAGACGGGACGCTGTAATATTCATTAATGTCTTTTCTGTGTCCCCAGACGTCGCCTTCAATGAGTTTAACCCTCTGCATCTCAAGGAACATTTCAATTGACTGGGAAATTGTACGTCTATATGACTGAGGCAACTGAATTACCTCAATCTTCGGACAGGTTTCAACCAGGGCAAAGATGTCCTTGTTCGACGGCCTGAAGGCCAGGTGAACAACACGTTCATTTGGATTTAATGTTGAGATTTCCTCTCTGGAACTGACTACTCTAATTTTCATATTTTTCCCCCACTACAGATTTTTAATTTGTACCTCGATATAAACTACTTATACTGACTATAAATATTTATCTCAGTGTACCATTAATTTTTATATAGTTGGCAGAGCCTCCTGCGGCCTAAAAGTCTTTCATTTTAGCTTAGAATCCTCAAAAAAGTATAATAATTGCTTTTATAGAAATTCATTTTTCAGTTTAGCTCTATTTTTAGAATCTATCTTAGAATAATTTTTTTCAGAAACTGACTAAATATTCTATTGAAAATAAATTCCAGAAAAAACCCTGAATTTTTAAATGCTCAAAAAAAGCCTGTTAAAGCTTTACACTTTTTCATTTTCTGGTTTTAATCTGCTTTTAATTTATTATTTAAATAAGTGCAATATAAGCCTAAATTTTGTATTCTTTTAATCCCTTAAAATCCGGGAGTTTGTCTAAAAATTTTTTCAAGTTAAATATTTTTTAGAGTTCCAAAATTCAAAAGAGAAATGTTTAAGGTTTGCCATACAAATTACATCATTAATATTATTAGCCTGAAAAAGAATTTTCGATAACTCAAATTTAGGAAAAAAAGTTGGGGAAAAAAGTTGGGAAATAAAATTTGGAAAATAAAGAAGGAAAGAAAATGGAATCTAAGAAAAAACTAGAGAATGCAGCTTTAGTTTCAGTAATTCTGGTGTTTTTGTTTTTAATATTCTTCTCTTCTACAGCATCAGCAAAAGAAATTACAGTCAATAATGATGCGAAAGCAGGCTTCACGGATTTCGCATCTATTCAGGAAGCTGTAAAAAATTCCGTTCCAGGAGATGTAATTATTGTTTCACCTGGCATGTATAATGAAACTGTGAATGTTAGCATACAAAATATAAGCATTATTTCTGAATCCAAAAACCCTCAAGATACAATCATCAAGGGTTTTGAGATTAATAAAAATAACATCGTCATCAGTGGATTTACTTTGCAGGAATACGTAACAATAGGTGGCTCAATTTTTTCTAATCAATATTATTCCCCTCTGATTGAAAACAGTACTATCAGAAATAACAGATTTCTTAAAGGCGGCATTGATGCTACTAACTGTTTTAATTCATCTTTTGAAAAAAATACTTTTTTTGGAAAGGCTTCAGGCATTGATTCTGAATTTTATAATTCTAATTTTTCTGATAATATCTTTTTTGAAGGAAATCTCAGTATTCATGCATATGAAGAGTCGACCAATAACCTTATTCTCAATAACACATTTTTTAAAGGAGGTATAGGATTAGCAGGTTCGAGCGATAATAAAATTCTCAAAAATAAGATCTCAAAAGGGTTTGATAATGGATATGGAATTGTTCTTTTTGAGTCACATAATAATATTATAGATAATAACTCCATCTCCGATACTATTTGTGGTATTCTCTTGCCTTTTATCTGTAGCAGCAATAAAATTACAAACAATACACTGGTTTCAAACAATGAAGGAATAAAAATTGATCATCTTTCCTCCAGGAATACTCTTAAAAACAATACTATTACAAAAAACAATGTTGGGATCTTAATTTTAAATTCATGTCCGTATACTCTTATTACCGGAAACAGGATAGAATTGAATAAAGATTATGGAATTTATCTCAAGCAGAGTTCTACAGATCCTTCTTTTGAGGAAACTAACCTGGTTTACAATAATTTCTTCAATAATACAATCAATTTTTTTAATAATACGAAAGAAATGCAATATGGGGAGCCGATATTTACTTTTTGGAATATTACAAGAACTTCCGGAACAAATCTTGTAGATGGCCAGCATCTTGGAGGGAATTATTGGGCAAAGCCAGATGGGACTGGTTTTTCCGAGACTTGTACTGATATAAATAATGATGGAATTTGCGACCTGCCTTACAATATTAATCGTACCGATTTTGATTATCTTCCCCTTTCTATTTCTCGTCAGAATATAGATGATAACCTGACTATTAAGGAAATTCAAATTGTCAATAACGAATCAGCACAGCAGTCTCCAGTTATTTACGGCGATAATATAATATGGCTGGATTGGCGCAACGGGAACCAGGACATTTACATGTATTCTTTTCCTAAATCTCGAGAGCTTCAGGTTAGCAGCAACAGCTCCTCATATTTTACGAATTCCCCTGTGTATGAAGATAGAATTGTATGGGTAGACAGCCCCAATGGAAATGATAATATCTTTATGTACAACATTTCCACTTCCAAACAGACTCAGCTTACTAACAATAAATCCTCAAAAGGGTCTCCTGCTATCTATGAAGATAGAATAGTATGGGCAGATTTTAGAAATGGAGGCGAGTATAATCAAAACTCGGATATTTACATGTATAACATCTCTACGTCCAGGGAAACTCAGATTACTACTAATGAAGCAGCACAGGCAGAACCTGCTATTTACAGAGATAACATAGTATGGCTAGATTCACGAAATGGACACAGGGATATTTACCTCTATAATCTTTCTACCAACAAGGAAACTCAGGTCACTTTCAATAAATCTGTGCTGGAACCCGTTGTTATCTATAATGACAGATTGGTTTGGACAGCGTGGGAAGAAAACGGGTATGATATTGTTATGTATAATATCACCACTCAGAAACAAAAACAAATAACCACAAATAATTCTGAACAGCATGACCCTGCTATTTATGGAGATTTAATAGTATGGACAGACTATCGCAATTTAGTTGAAACTAAATTTCCTGTTGATGTCCCCACTCCTGATATCTATATGTATAATCTTCTTACTTCCAAAGAGACCCGAATAACTACAAGTGGGTCAGCACGTAATCCTTCAATTTACGAAAACAAAGTAGTGTGGGAAGACTGGAGGAATGCAGACTCCACTGGTGAGAATTCCGATATATATATGTGTATTCTTCCAGAAGAAGGATTGGAACCGACAATTCCTGTTGTAAATTTTACAAGTAATGTGACCCGGGGTTATCTACCTCTTTTTGTTAAATTTGAAGACTCCTCTGAAAAAGTAAAAGAATGGAACTGGGATTTTGGGGATGGAACCGGTTCAGTTGAACGGAATCCCGTACATATCTATTCCTCAGCAGGTATCTATACAGTTAAACTTACAGCAAACAATAAATATGGATCTGCATCAAAAACAACAAAAATAACCGTAATGAAAGAACATAAGGGTAATGGAGGAAGCAATCATCAGAGCATCAGTCGAAGTAGTGGGAAAACTGGTGGGACAAATATTCCGAAAGAGCCTGCAAAAAATATTGAGGTAAAAGAGACTTTTCAGACATTTGTTACTAAAGAAAAATCTGCTAAATTTAATTTTCCGAAGAGTGCAACTTCTGTTGTTTATGTGAGTTTTGATTCTAATAGGACTTTTGGCAAGACTACAGCTCTGGTTGAGATGCTGAAAGGAAAATCTGCTCTTGTTTCAGAAAGGCCTTCCGGCCAAATTTACAGGTTCTTTAATATCTGGTTAGATAACAATAGAATCTCAATTGCTGATAATATTGAAAATACGATTGTATGTTTTAAAGTTGAAAAATCCTGGATAGAGAACAAAAAAGTAGATCCCTCTTCAATTATACTGAACAGGTACAATAATAGAAAATGGGATCAACTTCCAACCAGTTTATTAGCTGAAGAGAATATGGAAGATGAAAAATATCTGTATTTTACAGCAAAAACTCCAGGCTTCTCTCCATTTGCAATAACTGGTAAAATAACAACTCCAAAATCTAACGATTCTATAGTACAATCTGATCTGAATAATAATGTGGGGACAGTTGCTGAACAAGAACCAGTTAAAAAAGAGTCTACAGATACAAGCACATCTGGCTTTGGAATTGTTTGTGGGATCCTATGTTTCATTGCTTTATTTCTTGTAAGTAAAGATAAAAAAGAATAAATGTTGAAATATTCATTTTTAGGAAATATAAATTCCATGGAAACATCTAATGATATAGGCAAGATATAGGAAAGTTACAGGAAGAAAATTCTTCCATATTTTTATACTAAGAAGCGTAAAACCCCTGAGTCTTTAGCTCAGGGGATATA
>JBNAKO010000170.1:0-13236 GCA_049706495.1 Methanosarcina sp.
GGGGCCGCTGAGATTTGGACTCAGGTCGCAAGACCCCCAGCCTTGCAGGATGGACCAGGCTACCCTACGGCCCCGCAGAATAGTTTTGCTTTTTCCTGGCAACAATTTTATTTATTGCTGTCATAGCCAACTATTGTAATTAAATATGTAGTATAAATGGATATCGGTATGAGAAAACCAGTAGTTTATTTCTTTATCCTTTTACTTTTACTTGAATTCTTTCTCTACGTCTACTAATTGCTTTTATTATTGTTAATGTTGTTATTATTATTATTTTTACTTTGAGTTTACTTTTCATTTATTTTAAGCTTTTTTTAAGCTTACATTGAACTTATCTTTAGGTTTTTTAATCCAGATTTTTTAATCCAGTTTTTTTGATCCGGATTTTTTATTTCCTCTATTTTTATTTTCTCTATTTTCTTTATTTTTTACTTTTTTTGTTTTTTGATTTTATTCTATTTTCCTGCCTTAATTTTGCCTCTTTTCCTTTAATAGTAGTTTTATTTTTTATTTTCTATTTATTATTCTTTCAGCCTTTATTGTTTGTTGTTTTTACCCTGATTGTTCAGGGTTTCTGAAAATCCGGTTCTGAAGGGTTACTCAGGATACTTTTTGCACGAAGCACCCTCTGGATGATTGTGATGTGTGAAAACACAGCTATAAGTACAATAGCCCCTGACAGAAGGCCCGTAAGAGCTCCAAAAGCAAGAATAAGCATTCTTTCTGTCCGCTCTGCAACTCCGACCGAGAGTTTTTTGCAGCCTGCAGACTCAGCTCTGGCCCGTGTATAGCTTACGAGAAAAGAACCTATTAAGGCAAAACCTGCCCAGAGCCAGCCATCAATCTGCATAACTGGCGTAAGAGTAATCCTTCCATTTACAGCACCTGCTATAATCCCAAGAAACATAAGTCCGTCAGAATAACGGTCACAAACCGAATCAAGTACGCCTCCGAAGGGAGTGATTATGCCTTTGGCCCTTGCAACTCCTCCGTCAAGAATATCAAAAACCCCACTAAAAAGAATAAGGAGGCCTCCCTCAAAAGGTTTGCCAAGGGCAAAAGCCGCCCCTGCAAATAGGCTTACAACAAAACCAAGTAATGTAAGGGTATTTGGAGATAGAGGAATTAAACGAGCGATTGGAGTTATCAGCCTTCTTACGCTGTTTTTAAGTTCGTCGAATATTTCAATCCCTTCCTGTTGCTGGTTACCTACATTCGTGTTTAACTGCTGTTAAATTGATAATTATTCTTATTTTAATGCTGTTCAATTACCCTTTATAAAGCTGCTTGATCAGCATAAAACTTAAATTTATATAACCATTTAAATATCTCTAAATGTCATCCATCAATTGCCTGAATATTAATCGAATACTATGTACATATTGTATGATTAAATCCTCTTTATTATCTGAAAAATGCAGAGCTGACATGCCTGTACCTGTAAAAGCTTTTATATTTCAAAATAATCCTGCATATATTAACATAGATCGTATATCAGGAATATTTTTGTACTACCTTTTATTCTGAAATAAGTTGAAATTTTCCCCTTATTGATAGAATAGACACATAAGTTTAAAACGATATGGAGTCAAAAATGGACATAGTATTAAAGCACCGGGAAAATTGTACAGAATGTGGGCAATGTATTGAAATCTGTCCCAGATATGACAGCCTTGATCTGATAGAATCTCTTTACGGTTATCTGGAAGGAAATCAGCCGATTGAATCCAATTCTCTTCTGCAGTGCCTGACCTGCGGGCTCTGTGCCAAAATTTGTCCTGCGAATCTTGGGATTAAATCGCTTATTTCCCCTGCCCGACAAAAATGGGTAAATGAAAATGGGCTTAGTGACAGGCAAACTATGGTTGATCCTGAGGCTCAAAATAATCTCTTTAAAAAGATTGCTGAAATGGACCAGTCGTCTTTATTTAGCGAAAATTTATCAAAAAACATAACTGAATCAGGTTCTGTCGTTTATTTCCCAGGCTGCGCGGGGACATATATCAATAAAATTATGGCTCAAGCTACAATTGCCCTGTTCGAGAAAGCACAACTTGATTATACTGTATTAAGTGGGGTTGAATACTGCTGTGGAGCCGTGTCTGCAGGTTCCGGGGATCTTGGGCCTATTCGAAGAAATGGGGAACGAAATATTGCAGAAATTAAAAAAAGAGGGGCAAAAGTCCTTGTTACTGCATGTCCTGGCTGTTTCAAGGCTTTTAAGGATATTTATCCCAAAATGTTTGGAGAAATTAATTTTCAGGTTGTGCAGGTCTCGCAGTACCTTGAGTATTTGATAAAAGAAGGCAAATTAAAGCCTGAAGTCTCATTAAATCACAGGGTCTTTTATCATGATCCCTGCCATCTAACCCGAGGAATGGGAGTGTATAGTGAGGCCAGAAACGTCCTTGAAAGTATTCCTGGTACCGAACTTGCCAATAAAACCCCTGAGAATTCGGCCTGCTGCGGGTTTGGAGGCGGAGTAAGAGTTAATTATCCTTTTGAATCCCTGGAAATTGCTTCAGATCGCTATAGAACTGCAGAAAAACTTGGCTGTGATGTAATTATCACAAATTGTGGCGGATGCATGCAAAATCTTGTTGAAGCTGAAAATAATGAAAAAATAAAGGTTTTTGATCTTGCAGAATATCTGGCTCTTGCCTGCAAGCTTGAAATAAAGCGAGATGACCGGAAAATGCTTGAGCTTGTTAACAGGGCGTACATTTATTGTATTAAAGGCTATCCCGGGCCAGGAAGTTCCTGAATGTAATGGTTTTTTTGGGTTTTTACAGGAAAAGGCTCTGGATAAGTTTCAGGATTTCCCTGGAATTTCTATTTCCTGATTATTCTGACCATAACCGCTGTTTTAGATTCTGCCTTTACTATCTTTTTGCGCTGTGAAATCTGCTCTTTAGATAATAAGATCCAGAAATGTTTTATTCGAAAGTTTTCGAATAAAAGTTCTATTAAGTTCCTAACTTTTTATTTACTAATAAATTGAATTCTGTGTTTGCTTATTTTTAAATTAAGTACTTATTTTAATTTTTTATATATTAATATTATGTGAAAAAACTTAGATATATAATGTTTTTGTTTTGTTTCTAATTTTTAATATTTTTCTAGTATGTATTTGTGGAAAATGAAAAATTAGGTATTATCAAAGCTCTCTTTATATTTATTAATAAATATATACTTCCTAAGTTAAACAAAAAGTATTATCTGTAACCGATTTCTCCTTAATGCCTCTTTAATTATATATAATATGAAAACATATTCTTTTCAACTTTAAATCAAATTGTGACATTATGCCCTTAGGTCCTATATATTCATAAAAATCCAATTTTTATATTTAGTATATATATTTTTCGTTTATTTATTTTTATTCTCTTCCTCAAAATACTTATTGCAAGCACCATACCGAAAACTATTTATGTAACCCCCAGTTTTGTTGCGCCTTTTCTACAAAAATATTTATACGAGAATGTCTCACTTTGTATTAGAGACAACTCTAAGATGAGTAAACAGAGGGATTTAAATGGCACTCAAAAACAACCCTTCTGCTGAAAGCTCATGAACCCCAATGAAAAAATCATGAATCTTTCATGGTTTCCTTGTCTCTCCAAGTGTCCATGGTTTCCCACCCATGGTGACTGTGAGTTTCTCCTTATGTAGTTTCTACTCTCTAATAGTAATGAGACTACAGTTAATTATCATGGTTATTCATGATAGTCGGGGAAAGAGGTCTCTGCATTAAAAATTAAAACGGAGGACGTAATATTAGCAAAGAAGAATTGCTTCAGGAACTTGCAAGTTCTGTAATCACATGCAAAAAGGATGCAGTGCTCGCAGCTGTTGAGAAAGCTAAAGGAGAACTGGAGCCTTCAGAAATAATCGAAAAAGGGCTGGCTGCAGGTATGAACGAAGTAGGAGTCCTTTTTGAAAGAGGAAAATTATTCCTGCCACATGTTATGATGGCTGCCGATGCAATGACTGCAGGAGTAGCAGCTCTTAAGGATCTTATGCCTGAAGGGTCCAGCTCAAAAATGGGCGTCATTGTAAATGGTACTGTCGAAGGCGATGTCCACGATATAGGTAAATCTATCGTGTCCACAATGCTCCAATCTGCTGGTTTTGAAGTATATGATATTGGCCGTGATGTCCCGGTTAAGAATTTTGTTGAAAAAGCAAAGGAAGTCAATGCTAACATGATCGGGCTCTCTGCGCTTATGACTACAACATTACAGGGCCAGAGAGATGTCATTGAACTTCTCAAAGAAGAAGGTATGAGGGACAAAGTAAAGGTAATGGTAGGCGGAGCACCCGCAACCCAGGCCTGGGCAGATAAAATAGGCGCAGACTGCTATGCCGAAAATGCAAGCGAAGCTGTTGCAAAGGCAAAAGAACTGCTCTTGTAAATTATTTTTATTCGGAGGTTATAAAATGGCAAAAAATAATGCAGTTGCAGGATTTAATGCACTTAACGGAGTAGAATTAAACCTTTTTTCAAATGATGAATTAAAGGCAATCCACTACGCAACCATGGAAGTTCTTATGAACCCTGGGGTACAGGTTTCTGACCCTGAGGCCAGACAGATCTTCAAGGAAAACGGTTGTGAAGTTGACGAAAAAACCAATGTTGTAAAAATTCCTGAGTATCTTGTAAGGAGAGCTCTTCAACTTGCACCTTCCAGATTCGTACTCTGGGGCCGTGACAAAAAGAACAACACTGTTCAGGAATGCGGCGGAAAAGTACACTGGACCTGTTTTGGTACTGGTGTAAAAGTCTGTAAGTACCAGGATGGAAAATACGTAACTGTTGACTCAGTTGAACAGGACATTGCAGACATTGCAAAACTCTGTGACTGGGCTGAAAACATTGACTACTTCTCTCTTCCGGTCTCTGCAAGAGATATTGCAGGCAAGGGCGCACAGGATGTCCACGAGACTCTTACCCCTATTGCAAATACTTCAAAACACTTCCATCACATTGATCCAGTTGGCGAAAACGTAGAATATTACTGGGATATTGTAAAAGCCTACTATGGTGGAAACGAAGAAGAAGCCAGGAAAAAGCCAATCTTCTCAATGCTGCTCTGCCCGACAAGCCCGCTTGAACTCAGTGTCAATGCCTGTCAGGTTATCATTAAAGGAGCACGCCTTGGAATTCCTGTTAACGTCCTGAGTATGGCAATGTCAGGCGGATCTTCTCCAGTCTACCTTGCAGGAACTCTTGTAACCCACAATGCAGAAGTGCTCTCTGGTATCACTCTTGCACAACTCACAGTCCCGGGAAGCAAGGTCTGGTACGGAAGTTCCACAACTACTTTTGACTTAAAGAAAGGCACAGCACCTGTAGGATCTCCTGAACTCGGACTTATCAGTGGTGCAGTCGCAAAACTTGCACAGTTCTATGGCCTTCCTTCCTATGTGGCAGGTTCCTAGGCCGATGCCAAGGTTCCGGATGTACAGGCAGGACATGAAAAAACAATAACCACCCTCCTGCCTGCCCTCGCTGGTGCAAACACTATCTATGGAGCCGGGATGCTTGAGCTTGGAATGACCTTCTCAATGGAACAGCTTGTCATTGACAACGATATCTTCAGCATGGTTAAGAAAGCTATGCAGGGAATCCCTGTTAACGAAGAAACCCTTTCTGTAGAATCCATCCAGAAAGTAGGAATCGGAAACAATTTCCTTGCCTTAAAACAGACCAGGCTGCTTGTAGACTACCCCTCAAGCCCGATGCTTATAGACAGACGTATGTTTGGAGACTGGGCAGCAGCTGGCTCAAAGGATCTTGCAGCAGTTGCACACGAAAAAGTGGTAGATGTTCTTAAGAACCACCAGGTAAAACCAATTGATGCAGACATCCTCAAGGATATGCAGGCAGTTGTTGACAAGGCAGACAAAGCTTTCAGAGGCAATTAAACAGTATCAGGAGATCTAAAAATGGCAAGCAAAGAAGATATTATTGCAAGAGCAAAAGAAGCAATCACAGATTTCGATGAAGAAGTCGCAGCAGAGGTCGCAGAAGAAGCCCTTGCTGCAGGCATAGACCCTGTAGAACTCATTGAAAAAGGCTATACTGCAGGCATGCAGGAAGTCGGAGAAAAATTCGAGCAGGGCAGCCTTTTCCTTCCTCACGTACTTGCAGCTGCAGAAGCAATGAATGCAGGTATAGAAGTAATTAAGCCTGAAATGGAAAAACGCAAATCCCAAACCAAGAGTCTTGGAACTGTCGTAATCGGGACTATCGAAGGCGACATCCACTCTATTGGAAAAGATATTGTAGCCTCGATGCTCAATATTGCAGGCTTTAAGGTTGTAGACCTTGGGAGAGATGTTCCAATTCAAACCTTTGTTGAAAAGGCAAAAGAGCTCAAACCCCAGATAATTGCGTCCTCAGCCCTTATGACCACAACAATGGTCAACCAGATCCAGATTGAAGAACAGTTAAAAGAAGCAGGTGTCCGTGACCAGGTTAAAACCATGGTTGGAGGTGCCCCTGTAACTCAGGACTGGGCAGACAAGATTGGTGCAGACATCTATGGTGAAAGCGCCAATGATGCCGTTAGCAAAGTAAAGGCAGCCTTAACCTGAATTCTCTAACGGTAGAATTGCAGAAAATCTACTTTCCAGTAAGTTTTCTGCTAATTTATTTTATGCAGATTTGCGAGTCCGAAAATCCCCAAAGCTAGGTATATAAATAAAATCTTAAGCTAAACCCCACACAGAATTAATATAAGTAAACTGTTATATAGCTATGAAATATAATTTGAATAATTATATTCTGATAAATTGCCTGGCAATTGGAATGTGAAACAGGAATCAAGAACGAAAGCAAGAACAATAAAACGGAAAAACGAAATGAAAAACGGAAACCAAGCCTTTGTTCCTTAGTGTTCACCAAAAAGGATTCGCAGACTGCGGTTTCAGGCTGTGGATTGGGCTGAATAACCTGCCCTGAGGGAGCTCCACAGCATATCTGAAAAATGGAGGATTTTTCGTGGATCTGAATACCTTAAAAAAACAGGAAAATAAACGTAAAATCAGTAAAGGGTACATGTGGGCCCTTTTCTGCGCTGTATTCTGGGGTATCTGGTATCTTCCAGGTACTGTTGTATGGGTTCTTAACCCATTCGATGAAATGTATGCTGCTATTGCAGGAACAAACGGAGACGGTGTGTCCCTGCTTATTACTGCAGTGTTGATAACTGCTTTTAATGCTCTTACTGTTATGCTAGCCCTGATGCTCTGGAACGGAGTGCTCGGGAAATACGGAGAACTTGGCAGGACGCTTAAAGAATTCAATCCCTGTTCAAAATGGTTCTTCCTGGCATCTATCTTCGGAGGTCCAATGGCAATTCTTGGTTCTTTTATTGCTATGGGTTTTATTGGAGGAGCATTTGCAGCTGTTGCAGGTCTTCTTTATCCTGTAGTAGGCTCAATTCTGGCTTACTATTGGTACGGTGAAAAGATCTCCAGAAGGGCAGCAATAGGAATTGCAGTTATTATCCTTGGAGGAATTACCATCTACGGTGGCGGGCTTCTGACCGAACTATCTTCAGGAAATGTTCCCTGGATAGGGTATATCGGAGGCTTAATGGCTGCTGCAGGTTGGGGAATTGAAGGTGCAATTGCAGGTAAAGGGCTTGATATTGCTGAGCCTGATGCCGGACTGACTCTTCGTTTCCTTGGAGAAAACGTAATCTGGTGGATCATTATTGTGCCAATTCTGGCTCTTATAGGTTTCCCGATGTATTCCTTTGCAATCCAGGCCTTTGAACCTTTGACCCTGCTCGTCCTGATCTTTGCAGGCATTACTTTTGGGTTCTGTTACGTGTGCTGGTACAAATCTTTCCCGCTTATCGGCGTTGGAAGAGGCCAGGGTATTGGAAACCTGTACGGATTCTGTGCAATTATCTTCATCTTCCTCTTCTTCGGAGATGTTCCGGCCTGGACAATCCTTGTTGGTGGAACTCTCTGTATTCTTGGAAGTTTCATTATGTTCACCGAAGATGCAAGTCAACTTGAAACCCTGAGAGGTGAGTGAGATGAGCGGAAACCGGCCTATTAAGTTCAGAATTCTGGAACTTTTCCTGGATGGAGAAGAACACTGGAACTACGAAATCGTTTCAAAAATCCAGGAAGAGTATAATATGAACAATAATTACGGCAGGGACAGCATTAACTTCGATATTATTGAACTGGCGTCCGGAGGAATGCTAAAAGACCTTGAGCAGAGAATCGATGAAGAGGGAATTTATAAAAAAGATTTTCTGCTGCACAAGTACGTGATCACGGATTTCGGAAGAGTTAGAGGCTCTGATGCCTGTGTGAGATATGTATAAGGAGGTTAAACATGACACAAACAGCAGCAGCTCTTGAGGCTTATAATGCATACTGGGTAAATTCCTTTATCCCAGGTGCAGATATCATGTGGATGGTTTTCATCCTTATTCTGGCTATAATAGCCCTCTGGCAGGCCAGGGTCTTTGTATCTAAATTTTAAACCCCAGAAGATTCTTTGAGAAATCACAATATAATGTATAAATCTAAAATTGAGGAATAAAAATGGCAACTGAGTATGCTTTACGTATGGGAGACGGTAAAAGAGTCTTCCTCACCAAAGAGAAGATTATGGAGGAAGTCGAGGCCGGGGCTGCCAACGCTGCCGATCTTGGAGAGATTTCAAGCTTGACTGCCGATGAGCTCGATAAGCTTGCAGAAATCCTTATGATGCCAGGCAAATCCGTAAGTGTTGAACAGGGTATGGAAATTCCTGTCACTCACGACATCGGGACAATCCGGCTTGACGGAGACCAGGGCAACAGCGGAGTTGGGATTCCTTCCAGCCGTCTTGTCGGCTGCATGATGCATGAGAGGGCATTTGGAGCCGACACAATGGAACTCGGGCACATAGACTACAGTTTCAAGCCTGTAAAGCCTGTTGTTTCCAATGAATGCCAGGCAATGGAAGTCTGCCAGCAGAACATGATTATCCCGCTCTTTTACGGAGCAATGCCCAACATGGGGCTTTATTACACTCCTGACGGGCCTTTTGAAAACCCTGGGGACCTTATGAAGGCTTTTAAGATTCAGGAAGCCTGGGAATCCATGGAACATGCTGCAGAACACCTGACAAGAGACACTGTATGGATTATGCAGAAACTCTTTGCCTCTGGCGCAGACGGAGTCAATTTTGACACAACTGCTGCAGCAGGTGACGCAGACTTCTACGGAACTCTGCATGCAATTGAAGCCCTTAGAAAAGAGTTCCCTGACATGTATATAGAAGCAGGCATGGCAGGAGAAATGGTGCTTGGAATGCACGGCGGCCTTCAGTATGACGGAGTAACCCTTGCAGGCCTCTGGCCACACCAGCAGGCTCCATTGGTTGCAAAAGCAGGAGCAAACGTCTTCGGGCCTGTTGTAAACACAAACACAAGCAAGACCTCTGCCTGGAACCTTGCAAGAGCTGTTACTTTCATTAAAGAAGCAGTAAAAGTCTCTCCTCTGCCCTGTCATGTTGACATGGGAATGGGAGTAGGCGGAATTCCTATGCTTGAAACTCCACCAATAGATGCCGTTACCAGGGCAAGCAAAGCAATGGTTGAAATTGCAGGCGTAGACGGCATATAGATCGGGGTCGGCGACCCTCTGGGTATGCCGATTTCCCACATAATGGCTTCAGGAATGACAGGCATGAGAGCTGCAGGAGACCTTGTTGCAAGGATGCAGTTTTCAAAGAACATGCGAATCAATGATGAAAAAGAATATGTCGCAAAGAAACTCGGAGTAGACAAGATGGATCTTTCCGATGAACACGTAATGCGTGAACTTCGAGAAGAACTCGACATTGGAGTAATCACATCTGTCCCCGGAGCTGCAAAAGGGATTGCCGCAAAAATGAACATAGAAAAGTTGCTCGACATTAAAATAAACTCCTGTAATGTCTTCAGAAGACAGATACAGTAAATAAAATTTTAAAAATCTTCTAGAAAAAACTTAAAAAGGCCTGTAAGCTTCAGAAGGATATGGATCTAGGTTTGCCTGATTCAGGGAATCCTGATTCAGGTTATTTTTTCAAAATTTTCCTTTTCCTGCTTGCAGGCTTCTTATTATCAATTCGTATACATGAAAGCTGTACGGGTTGTTATGATCTCGTAAATTTAAGGGAGTGTGTTTGAAAAATGAGCGACGAAAACAATGAAACTGGTGGGCTCCAGAGGACTATTGATTGGAAGCAAGGTCTTGCAATTGCTCTGGGTGTGCCTGTCCTTATTCTCCCCTCTATTGGTTATTTTGCAAATTATGTCTGGGCTTTTGCAATTATTGTCTGGGCGCTTTCTGTTTTCCAGGGATTTATGCAAAATTTTGCTTACGGAGAACTTGCAACCATGTTCCCAAAAGCCTCCGGACTGCCAGGGTATGCACAGAGTGTTTTTACAGGCAGCAACTCAAATAAAAAGTATGAAAAAAGTAAACTGCTTGGAGGTTTTAGTGCCTGGAGTTATTGGTTTGCCTGGAACCCTGTCCTTGCTATCTTTTCAATTCTAATCGGAAGTTATCTTAAAGGGCTTATTCCTGCCTTCGCAGGTATACCTGATCTGGTAATTTATCTGGTTTCTGGAGCAATTGTATTTGTATTCCTTATCCTGGTCAGTTATCGCGGACTCTCAGGCGGGGCAACGCTTGGATATATTCTTGCAATACTGTCTCTTGCGCCTTTAATTATTATCTCTCTTGCTCCATTCGTAACCGGACAATTTGATCTCAGTAATATTACAGGAGCCTGGCTTCCCACTGATTGGAGCTGGGATCTGCACCATATCCTTATCCTGCTCGGGCTAATGGCAATGGCTCAGTGGAGTGCATGTGCCTGGGAAACTGCAGCAATATACGGGCCTGAATACAAAGAACCAAAATCTGATGTCCCAAAAGCCCTCTTTATATGCGGATCAATTTGCCTTGTGACCTTTATTCTGGTGCAGGCAGCATGTACAGGAGCACTTGGGGTTGAAGGAATTCTGGCTGAGCCTGTATCTCCCATGCTTCCAATAGCTCAGATGACTCTGGGTCCCATAGGCGGCTCGCTTACCATCCTCATGCTGATTGCAGCAATGGTTCTTATTATCCAGACAGCTTTCCTTGGAGCTTCAAGAGCTATGTACTCAATGGCTGAAGAAGGAAATTTGCCAAGCTTCTTTGGAAAAATGAATGCTCATGGAACCCCTGTAAATGCAATGATTGTCATTGCCCTATTAAATATAGGTTTTATTTTCCTGGGAACCCCTGCAGCTATTCTGGCTGCTTCAGCAATAGGATATGTTTGTGCAAATGGGATAAGTCTACTTGCCTACGTTAAAGCAAAAGTTGACCCGAGATTCTCAAAACTTGAAAGGCCTTTCAAAGCTCCTTCAGGCTGGCAATACATAGCCCTTTTCTTTGGGATCTTTAACCTGCCTTTGTGCCTTATCGGAATAATATATCTGAACAGTCTTGAAATAGGCTGGACTTCAACAATTGTCGGCTTTGTCGTGCTTGCCCTTTATATTCCGCTCTGGTATTATTCTCAGAATGAAAACAAAGCATCCTCGGAAAAAGATAAGATCGTGCTGAATGAATCCGTCCTTTAAATGAAATAATGTCATCAGGGCTGAAGGGTAATACAATTCCAAAAAAACCTGAATAATGAAACAAAATTAATAAGCATTAGTTTAAAAAATAATGTGGCTTCTTAAGATTTTACCCTGAAGCCACAATTTTTTATACTTCTCCCTGCAGTTTTCTCAAAATATTATTATAATATTATGAGTTGTTTCTACATGAAGGGTAATTTTTATAATAGAATAATTCTTTAAGGCTAGAATATAATTAAATTTCTCTAGTTTTATATTTTTTTTCTATCCTGAAAAATCTGTTTAAAATGAGGTTAATGATGCGTGATAATGCCCCGCTAAGAACTAAATTGATTCTTTACATCTTGCTGGGTGTTTTCCTTATCCTTATAGCCTCTACAGCTATTATAATATCTACAGTCACAACTCAGGAAGAAAAACTTGCCTATAATCAATCTATTGAAATGGCTTCGAATTATGCAAACCAATTCGATGCTGATATGAAAGCCAATCAAGCAATTGCCAGAACCATTTCAGATACTATAGAAGCTTATAGAGCAGCAGATCGGCAGGAAGTTATTGGGATACTTGAAAATTTGCTTCTTGAAAACCCTGATCTTCTGGGAACTTATGTAGCCTTTGAACCTGATGCTTTTGATGGGAAGGATTCTGAATATATAAATAGGCCTGCACATGACGCTACTGGCAGATTTGTTCCTTACTGGAATAGAATGAAAGGGAATGTAACTGTTGAACCTCTTCTTCATTATAACGAATCGGATTATTATCAGCTTCCAAAAATCAAGCAAAAAGATGTGCTTACAGAACCTTACTTTTATGAAGGGGTCTTTATGGTTAGTTATGTTTCTCCCATTTTTCAGAATGGGGAATTTGCAGGCATTGGGGGCGTAGATGTTTCTCTTGATTATGTGGATGACACAGTAAGTAAAGTCCAGGCTTTTGATACCGGATATGCTTTTATGGTAAGCAATTCAGGAATTTTACTTTCTCATCCTACCCAAAAAGACTGGATAGGAAAAAAAAGTCTTTATGACTTTGAAGATGAAAAAATCCGGAATGCTGCCCTGAATATCCAGAAAGGCAGAAGCGGGCATCTAGAAACAATTGATCCGACAACAGGCAAAAGTGTAGTAATGTTCTATGAGCCAGTAAGAACCGGAAACTTCGCTTTTTTACTTGTGATTCCTAAAGAAGAAATGCTCGCAGGAGTTGATGATCTCAGGAACAGGCTGCTCATTATCTCATCAATGTCTATTCTTTTTATGGGTGCTATTGCTTATATGATTGCAAAATCAGTTACCGGGCCAATCGATAAAATAGTCGAGGATTTTAAAAATATAGCTCAAAAAGCTGTAAAAGGGGAGCTTGGAGTAAGAGCCGATACTGATGTTGAAGTGGATTTCAAGGAAATTCCCAAAGGGCTTAATGAAATTCTGGACGCAGTTATAGTACCCATACGAGAAACAATGAGAGTTACCAATGCCCTTGCAGAAGGCAAATTAAAAGAGCGTGTTGCTGTAGATGTCCAGGGCGAATTCAAGGAACTCGGAGATACCCTTGACAATTTCTCAGAAACCTTAAACCTGATTATTGA
>JBNAKO010000171.1:0-3333 GCA_049706495.1 Methanosarcina sp.
ATACTTGGAAGTGCACTCACCACAGTTTATTACGCTAAATGGCTCGGGACAATATTATCATCTACAATGGATAAAAATGCAGTTCCCCACAAGAGACCAGAAACATATTTCCCACTCTCGTTCCTTGGATTATCCATTATAGCTGTAAGTATTTTTGTATTTTCAATATATGATTACTTTGTCAGACCTCAGGTTGAGATTTTACTAAATATTGCTCCCACGATTTCAGGAGAAGGTGGACAGTTCACATCCGAGATAGGAGCATTTGCCTATGCAGCAATATTTATAGTGCTCATTCTGGCCGTTTTGATATATTTCGTCACCAAAAGCATGTTTGCTCCCCGTAAAGCTGACTATTACATGTGCGGTGAAAATAATATGGAAAACGACAAATTAATGTTCAGAAATGGACTTTGCGCTTACGACAAAAGTGGGGTTTCTAACATTTACCTCAAAGATACTTTCGGAGAAAACAAACTTACAACACTAGGATATGTAATTTCAATATTACTTATCATTGCTGCACTGGCAGGAGGAGTATTATGAACACAACCGACATTTTATTAATTATTTTTGTTTTGTTTATTGCTCCTATCGTAGGCTGTATAGCTGCAGGAATTGACAGAAAGCTGACTGCAAGATTGCAAGGTAGAGTTGGACCTCCTCTTTTGCAGCCATACTATGATGTAAAGAAGCTTCTCAGCAAAGACAACATGGTTGTAAACCCATCTCAAAATTTGTATGCAGTCGTATACCTGGTCTTTATAGTTTTGAGCCTCTTTATGTTGATTTTCCGGCAAGATATTTTGATGATAATATTCGTCTACACAGTAGCTTCGATAGCCCTTGTTGTAGGAGGAATGAGTACTGGTTCTCCATACGCCAGAATAGGAAGTTCAAGAGAAATTATGGCTATACTGGCTTATGAGCCGATTTTAATATTATATGCTCTTGCAATATACTTGCTCACCGGCACTTTCAGGTTATCTGCAGTAGTAGAGGCATCAAACCCTCTCCTGATATATACGCCTCTTATATTCATAGCAATGATAGTTGTTCTGAATATAAAATTAAAAAAGTCACCCTTTGATTACTCAACCTCTCACCATGGCCACCAAGAACTGGTTAAAGGGATGCTTACTGAATATTCAGGTCCGGGTTTTGCTCTCATTGAGATTGCGCACTTCTATGAATACGTATTCTTAACAGGACTTATTTTCGTATTCTGGGCAGTAAACCCATTAATAGGGTTCCTTATCTCAACTGCTGCTTTCCTGCTCATAATTGTGGTAGATAATATTACCGCAAGGGTATACTGGCAATGGATGCTTAAGCTGAGCTGGACATTCCTGTTAATAATTTCCGTTATAAATATAGCATTCCTGTACTTTAGTGGAATCAAATTAATGTAAAAAGAGGGATATTTTATGAGTTTGGCAAAATCCCCATGGATTATACATGTAAATGTGAACAGTTGCAATGGCTGTGATATTGAAGTAGTAGCCTGTCTTACCCCTCTATATGACGCTGAAAGGTTTGGTGTTTTAAACATCGGTACCCCTAAGCAAGCTGATATAATGGTAGTTACAGGCTCGGTAAATTACAAAAATGTCAATATCCTTAAGAACTTATATAACCAGATTCCAGATCCCAAGGTTGTTTTAGCAGTTGGCGCCTGTGCTTCTACAGGCGGAATTTTCCACGATTGCTATAATGTAATAGGTGGCGTGGATCAGATCATACCTGTAGATGCATATGTTCCTGGATGCTGCCCAAGGCCTGAAGCCATACTTGACGGCGTAGTAGCAGCACTTTCAATACTTGAAAACAAGAAGAAAGGGAATATAAAAGGAAAAGAAGTAAAACTCAAAGGAAACGAGGTGCCATCGAATGCTTGAGAATACCATAGATGCTACAGAAATAAAAGATAGTACGGACTTATTAAAAACTGTTGAGGGTTTAAAAAATGATGGCTATCGGTATGCTACTATGATATGTTTGAAAGCTGATGATGGTCACGATTTCATATATATCTTCGAAAAAGACAACAAGATAAAAAATCTGCGGTACTTTGTAAAACCAGGTGAGAACCCAAAGAGTGTTTCAGGAATTTATCTATGCGCACTTTTGATAGAAAATGAGTACCAGGATCTTTTTGGATTGACTTTCGACGGCTTAGCAATAGACTACAAAGGCCATCTGTACCTGACACCAAACAGTCCAAAAGCCCCGTTGGCTTAAAACAATTCGAGAGGAAAAGCATATGACAACCATAATTCCTTTTGGCCCTCAACATCCTGTCTTACCCGAGCCAGTGTCATTAAAACTTGAACTGGACAATGATGTTGTTGTTGGAGCACTTCCCTCACTGGGCTACGTGCACAGAGGGCTTGAAAAGTTTATAGACACTAAGGACTTTAATCAGACAACATATATTTGCGAAAGAATATGTGGAATCTGCAGTGCACTCCACGGCATAACATATACAATGGCAGTGGAAAAATTATTCGATGTCGAAATTCCTGAGAGAGCACAGTATATAAGAGTGATAATCGGGGAACTTAACAGGGTTCACAGCCACCTTCTCTGGCTTGGGCTTTTTGCCGATGGTTTTGGATTTGAAAGTCTCTTTTACGAGTGCTGGAAATACAGAGAAGCAGTATTAGACGTACTGGAGAGAATTACCGGAAACAGGGTAATACATTCAATATCCAAAGTTGGAGGGGTTACCAGAGATCTGAGTAAAGAGCATATCGACCTTATTACGAAAATGCTTGATACATTGGAACCCCAGGTTAAAGACCTCGAAAAAGTATTTGTAAATAATTACACAGTTAAGCAAAGAACTGTGGGATTAGCTACAATGTCAAAACAGCTTGCATATGAAGCTGGGACTGCTGGTCCTACACTCAGGGGAAGTGGCAACGAAATTGATGTAAGAAATACAGCAGACTGGGATATATACAAAGATCTCAACTTCAAGACAGTCGTTGAAAAAGATGGAGATTGCTACGCCAGAACTAAAGTAAGAGTTTTCGAACTGTATGAATCTATCAAATTGATAAGAAATGCTCTCTCCAAGCTGCCGAATGGCGACATTACAACACCAGTAAAAGGTTTCCCAACCGGCGAAGCAATTATGAGAACAGAACAGCCCAGAGGAGAGGTAGTATATTACGTAAAAGGTAAGGGTACTAAAAACCTGGAAAGGCTTAAAATAAGGACCCCTACGTTTGCAAATATACCTTCACTTTTACTGACACTCCCAGGCATAAAACTTGCTGATGTGCCTATAGTTATACTTACTATAGACCCCTGCATTAGCTGCACTGA
>JBNAKO010000172.1:0-8080 GCA_049706495.1 Methanosarcina sp.
ACCCTGCGCTTAACTCTATTGACCATCGAATACACTTATGCAATGGGTAATAAATATCTATCGATCTATATTTATAAAGATTTTAGAATGTTGGCTTTTATATTAACATGTTCACAAAATTTAGAGTAAGCAAAAATTACTGTACCAATGTAAACATTATATACTTAGTTTAAGATCCATCAGACCAGAAGTCTTGAAGTCTAAAACCATTTAAGTTCTCAAAAATTTTCACGTATTGAAACCGTAAAAAGATTGCTGGTTACTAACTATCGCAGTCTAACTTCCTACAGGTCAGCATTAATTTGTATAATACCCATCAATAATGATTCAGGTAATATTGCGGAAATTCAGCTCTTCAAATGTATTATTAGAAGACACTAGAAGACAAGAAGTCTGTTCAATTATACCTAATTTAAAATAAGCGGTTTTCTAGATTCTTGATATTCTATATGGTTAAATTATAATTAAAATACACAAAAGAGATGTGTTATAAATAGCTAACGGTTGGAATCCACCCCCTGATACAAACAATACATGCTAATCC
Organism: Methanosarcina sp.; assembly: GCA_049706495.1. Taxonomy (GTDB): domain Archaea; phylum Halobacteriota; class Methanosarcinia; order Methanosarcinales; family Methanosarcinaceae; genus Methanosarcina. The sequence continues at coordinate 545 of JBNAKO010000172.1, forward strand.
TATTTACAACACCCTGGATTTTAAAAACAAAATCAGCATCGCCAAATACATTCCTTTTTAAATACAATTATAACTCTGGCGTTTACTTAACAGTTTTGCATTATATGTCCTAATCCTGTAGCTATTTTTACCTTTTACACCTTATTTAATGTATAAGATCTGCTGATCAATAACATTTTCTTTTTTCTACTTTCTCTAACAACTAACATCATTCTTTTTGAAATATAAGTGTATTATGCCTTTTTTTATATCGCATAATGAATTCATGACTTACTAGAGTATATATATAATTTGCAAAATGCATTTTTTTATTTTTATATTTCGTAGAACAAAAGTGTAAACTATTTATAGTACGTCGCTTATGTGTAATTTAGAGCTATCCGAAAAGTAATGTGAGCTGCTGTAACTTTTACATCAAACGATCACAAATGAACGGATTCTGGATAATAAACACTAATTGTCCAATTGTAACTTTACACATGCATAAAGTTTTTCGGATAGTCTCTAGATCTCTTTTATTATTCTGAGATCACATTATTTAAATTTGCTCAATTTACTGTATTTAATTTTATAGCCTAAGTGTATATATTATATATTAATGTTAAATTATCTCTAAAAATATTACTTAAACAGATGGAACTCTCAAGCAAATATCAATCTAAACTTTATACTGGGTATTTATTATCCTATATTTTGTAAATCCAATCTCAAAGTAGTGACTTCTAGCACATGTAAACTAAAGCTAAACTGAGCAAATTAATTACCTTAGATCCTTTTATGATGGATCTTTAACCTGTTCAGATTATCATTTGTAATATTGTAGAATTGTAGTGGAAAAAATAAGTTTTTTAGAAATAGTAAAGTCGCTCTTTAAAGCAGGTCCCAATTTTTGGGATTTTAGATTCTTGAAACTTTGCTTATCCAGTTAACTATCAAAATGCACAAAAGAGATAAACTATAAATAACTAATGCTATGAAATTTCAATATTGCTAAAATCAACAAGCTCTAAATCTATTTTAAGCTTCTTGCTTCTAAGTATATGATCAGTATCGGTAAACCTTACCCTTGTCCAAAATAACAATTATAAATCTGGCATTTACTTAACAGTTTATATTGTATGTCCTAAATAGCCTAGTTAATTTCGGTCTTTTAAGCCTATTTAATTTAAAAAGCTTACTAACCAATGGAATTTTTCATCTGATATTTACTCTAATATTTAATATCTCTCCTTAACTAAATAAAGGCAAATGATATTGCTTTTGTTAATTTATTGTAAATTAATAACTTGTAAGAGTCTCTATGGAATTTAGAAAATATAATTTTCTATTTTTATATTTACACAGAACAAAAGTGTAACTTATTTATAATACGTCGCTAATGTGTAATTTAGGGTATATCCGAAAAGTGATGTGACCTACTGTAATTTATACAACAAACGAATACAAATGAACGGATTCCGGATAATAAACACAAATCGTCTAATTGTAATTTTACACATACATAGAACTTTTCGGATAGTCTCTGGGTCTCTTTTATTATTCTGAGATCACAACGGTTACTAATATAGGACTTACTCACGGATATCTAAAACAAAAGCAGTAGACCCCTTAATCTTAAAACCCAGGATATAACTGCTTAATTAACTGTACTTGATTTTGTAGTATATGTGTGTAAATTCTATAAAAAAGCTAAAAAACGATCTCTAAAAATTCATTCAGATAGCTGGAACTTTCAAGAATCGTCTGATAAAGCGACTTTAAGTGTATTTAGGAGGTAAAGCTAAAATGAGTAAATTAACTACCGGGAGTTTTTCGATAGAAGATCTTGAATCCGTTCAGATCACTATTAATAATATTGTAGGGGCAGCGAAGGAGGTTGCCGAAAAAGAAGCAGGTCCGATGGGTCCAACCCCTCTGGCAAGTATGGGAGCTTACAGGAATGACTGGAACCTCCTCCTGCTCAAGCGCTATGAGCCTGTTTTAACCCCTATGTGTGACCAGTGCTGCTACTGTACGTATGGACCATGCGACTTATCTGGAAATAAGAGAGGTGCCTGTGGTATTGACATGGCAGGCCAGACTGGAAGGGAATTCTTCCTCCGTGTGATTACAGGTACTGCATGTCACGCTGCCCATGGCCGCCACCTGCTTGAACATGTGATAGAGGTATTTGGAGAAGATTATCCTCTAAATCTTGGAGAATCGAATGTCCTGACCCCGAATGTCACAATCTGTACAGGATTTAGCCCAAAAACCCTTGGAGAATGCAGGGCTCCTATGGAGTATGTTGAAGAAGAACTTACCCAGCTCCTTGCAACTATCCATGCAGGCCAGGAAAGCGCAGAAATTGACTACGACTCAAAAGCCCTTTTCAGTGGCAGTCTTGACCATGTTGGGATGGAAATTTCCGATATTGCTCAGATTTCAGCATATGATTTCCCCAAAGCTGACCCTGAAGCTCCACTCATTGAAATCGGTATGGGAACGATTGATAAGTCAAAACCACTCATTGTTGCAATCGGACACAACGTGGCCGGTGTAACCTACATGATGGACTACATGGAAGACAACAACCTTACGGACAAAATGGAAATTGTAGGGCTTTGCTGTACTGCATTTGATATGACTAGGTACAAGGAAGCTGACAAAAGAAAACCGTACGCCAAGATCGTAGGCTCACTGGCCAAAGAATTGAAAGTTATCCGCTCTGGACTTCCCGACGTTATTGTTACCGACGAACAGTGTGTTCGTGGTGATATCTTATCAGAATCTCAAAAGCTCAGGATCCCTGTAATCGCCTCTAATGAAAAGATAATGATGGGTCTGCCAGACCGCACATATGCAGATGTAGATTCTATAGTTGAGGAGTTCAAGTCCGGAGCAATTCCTGGTTGTGTGATGCTCGACTATGAAAAACTCGGAGAACTCGTCCCCAAGGTTGCCGAAGCAATGGCGCCGATCCGTGATGCGGAAGGCATAACAGCAATTCCTACTGATGAAGAATTCAAGGCATACGTCGACAAGTGTGTTCAGTGTGGAGAATGTCTCCTGGCTTGCCCTGAAGAGCAGGACATTCCTGAAGCTATGGAACAGGCAGCCAAGGGAAGCTACGAGTACCTTGAAGCCATCCACGATATATGTATCGGCTGCCGCCGCTGCGAACAGGTCTGTAAGAAGGAAATCCCAATACTGAATGTAATCGAGAAGGCTGCCCAGAAAGCGATCAGCGAAGAAAAAGGATGGGTCAGAGCTGGCAGAGGGCAGGCAAGTGACGCAGAAATCCGTGCAGAAGGCCTTAACCTTGTCATGGGAACTACCCCGGGAATTATTGCAATCATTGGATGCCCGAATTATCCAGCTGGTACTAAAGACGTTTACAACATTGCCGAAGAGTTCCTGAGGAGGAATTATCTTGTGGTAGTGAGCGGCTGTTCTGCAATGGATATTGGTATGTACAAGGATGAAGAAGACAAAACTCTGTATGAAAGGTATCCAGGGAAATTCGCAGGTGGGGGACTTCTTAACACAGGTTCGTGTGTGTCCAATGCCCACATAAGTGGAGCTGCTGAAAAGGTTGCTGGTATTTTTGCAGGGAGAGTCCTTGCAGGAAACCTTGCAGAAGTTGCAGACTATACTCTAAACCGTGTTGGTGCATGCGGACTTGCCTGGGGGGCATACTCTCAGAAGGCAGCTTCAATTGGTACCGGATGTAATATTTATGGTATCCCTGCAGTGCTCGGCCCGCACAGTTCCAAGTACAGGAGAGCCCTGATTGCCAAGAACTACGACGAAGAGAAATGGAAAGTGTTTGATGCCAGAGACGGCTCAGAAATGAATATCCCACCAGCTCCAGAATTCCTTCTTACCACAGCAGAAACCTGGCAGGAAGCTCTTCCAATGATGGCAAAAGCCTGCATCCGTCCTTCTGACAACAACATGGGCAGAGCCATAAAACTGACTCACTGGATGGAACTTTCCAAGAAGTACCTTGGTGTAGAACCTGAAGATTGGTGGAAGTTCGTTAGAAATGAGGCTGATCTCCCGCTTACCAGGCGTGAAGAACTCCTTAAGAAGCTGGAAGCAGAACGCGGCTGGGAGATTGACTGGAAGAGAAAGAAGATCATCTCCGGTCCGAAAATTAAATTCGATGTCTCTGCACAGCCAACTAACCTTAAGAGACTCTGCAAGGAGGCCTGAAAATGGTAGACACCACCAAGAACACTAAACTGTTTACCAGCTATGGAGTAACAACTGCCAAAGCAACTACTCCAGAGATAGCAGCTAAACTGATTTCAAAGGCAAAGAGACCACTTCTTGTAGTAGGGACTCAAGTTCTGGATCCAGAACTTATGGACAGGGCAATAAAAATTTCAAAAGCAACAAACATTCCTATTGCAGCTACTGGAAGTTCTATGCCTGGCTTTGTTGATAAGGATGTAAATGCCAAATACATCAACCTTCACCAGTTGGGCTTTTACGTAACAGATGGGAACTGGCCAGGACTCGATGGGGATGGAACCTATGATACCCTCATTGTCCTGGGACACATAAAATACTACATCAATCAGGTACTGTCTGGAACTAAAAATTTCAGCAATATAAAATCAATCGCAATTGACCGAAATTACATTCAGAATGCAACAATGTCCTTTGGAAACCTTAGTAAGGCAGACCACTACGCTGCCCTGGATGAACTTATAAATGCATTATAATTTGGATTTAGGAGGCGAAATAATGGTAGAATTCCCATTTGAGATTTCCCCAATGTTTGAAGGAGAAAGAGTAAGGAAAGAAGGAATGTTCGTTGAGCTGGGGGGTCCAAAATCTCTCGGTCTCGAACTTGTCCGTGCAAAACCAATGGACGAGATTGAAGACGATAAAGTAACAGTTATAGGCCCAGATCTTAAGGAGATGGAAGAAGGAAAAACCTATCCATGGGCAATGATCTTCAATATTGGTGGAGAACTTGTGGAGGAGGACCTCGAATCAGTAGTAGAAAGGCGTGTCCACGACTTCATCAACTACTGCCAGGGCATTATGCACCTCAACCAGAGATACGATGTCTGGATGAGAGTTTCAAAGGACACAGCAGCAAAGATGGATTCTTTTGAACCCTTCGGAAAAGCTGTAATGATGCTCTTTAAGAGTGAACTGCCCTTTATCGAGAAGATGCAGGTAACATTCTACACCGATGAAGAAGAAGTCAAAAAGCAGCTCGAAATTGCAAAAGAAATTTTCAAGGCAAGAGATGCAAGGACAAAAGACCTGCATGACGAAGATGTAGATGTTTTCTATGGATGCACCCTCTGCCAGTCCTTTGCTCCAACCAACGTTTGTGTAGTTTCCCCTGACAGAGTATCCCTCTGCGGTGCAATCAACTGGTTCGATGGCCGTGCAGCAGCAAAAGTAGACCCAGAAGGCCCACAGTTCTCAATTGACAAGGGAGATCTTATCAATGCCGAAACAGGAGAATACACAGGAGTAAATGAGATTGCAAAGAAGCTCTCAAGCGGCGAATTCGACAAGATTTGTCTGCACTCTTTCTTTGAAGCCCCACACACATCATGTGGCTGCTTTGAAGTAGTAGGGTTCTACATCCCTGAAGTTGACGGTATTGGCTGGGTTAACAGAGAATACCAGGGAATGGCCCCGAACGGTATTGGATTCTCAACAATGGCAGGCCAGACTGGTGGCGGAAAGCAGATTGTAGGGTTCCTTGGAGTTGGAGTAAACTACTTCTATTCCCCCAAGTTCATACAGGCTGACGGCGGATGGAACAGAGTTGTCTGGATGCCTTCAATGTTTAAAGAGAAGATTGCAGAAACCATTCCTTCAGAGATTATAGACAAGATTGCAACCGAAAAGGAAGCATCTGACATTGAATCTCTCAAAGCCTTCCTCCAGGAAAAGAACCACCCTGTAGTTGCTAACTGGGCAGCCGCAGAAGAAGAGGAAGAAGAAGAGGAAGAGGAAGAAGAAGTAGCAGTTGCTGCAGCCCCAATGATGATGCAGACAGCAGGATTCCAGATGCCAGCAATGCCAATGATGTCAGGCGGTTCAGGCGGAAGCGGAATTAAATTGACCTTCAAGAACGCAAAGATCTCTATCGAAAGAATGATCATCAGCGAAAAGAAGGAAAAAAAGTAACTGAGTGACATAAAAGAGTGACGAATAGGCAATAAATAGCCTAAACAGGCAAACGTCTAAAATCCGAAAAACATCTAAAAGGGGTATTCTGTGACCAAAGTAATTGCAATAACGGGAAAAGGTGGGACTGGTAAAACAGCGGTAGCGGCTCTTCTGATCCGCTACCTTTCAAAGAAAGGGAAGCTTATACTGGCAGTTGATGCGGATGCAGATACTAACCTGCCAGAAACCCTTGGCTGTGAGAATGCAAAAACTATCGGGGAAGCAAAAGAGTTTTTACAGGCCGAAATAACAAAACCAAGGCCTGACAACCCCGATATGAATAAGGAATCCATACTTAAAAGCAAAGTTTACGAAATTATCGAAGAGATGCCCGGATATGACCTTCTTGTTATGGGAAGGCCAGAAGGCTCTGGGTGCTATTGTTATGTAAACAATTTGCTCAGAGGCATTATGGACAAACTGATCATAAATTATGATGTGGTTGTCATTGATGCCGAAGCAGGGCTTGAGCATTTCAGCCGAAAGATCATCCGGGATATCGATGAGCTAATTGTTGTAACCGATGCTTCAAGGAGAGGAGTCCGGACTGCCGAAAGGATTCGTGAGCTTGTAGCCGAACTGGACTCAAATATCGGCAGGATCCACGTTATTGCAAACAAGGTTACAGATGCTAACCGAGAAGAGCTCTCTAAACTGGCAGGAGACCTGAAACTTAACCTGATTGGTATGATTCCTCTTGATCCCAAAATCGAGGAAATGGATATAAGAGGCATACCTCTGTTTGAGATTTCAGATGATTCGGTTGCTGCAATAGAAATTGAAAAGATTGGACAGAAACTGGGAATATAATCTAAAAATATAAACCAATCCCAGTCTGTTTAACTCCGGTTTTTCGTAAACCGTTTGTAAACAGAGAATAATCGAGAATATTTCAGCAGTATTACAGTAAACCTTCAGGAAATCCTGAATAAAACAGGCCCCCTGCCCGTTCCAGGGCTAGATAATTACTAAAAATTAAAATTTAAAGTTAATTAAAACGAAACAGGATTCATTTCTGCCCCACCTAATCTCTGCTTTTGTCTTGTATCAAAGGAAAGGAAAAAGTAGGGAAAAATTAAAGAAAAAATTCGGGATGGAATTAAAAATCTGGAAACAAAATAAAAAAATCCGAGAAAAAAATCTGGAAATATATCCTGTGTTACTTCATTTATTTATTTGTTCAGTTATTAATTAATTAATTAATTAATTAGTTAATTTATTGAATTATATTATACGGTCACTCATTAAAAGGAAACTTAAGGAAACGGTGAGGTTTACATGGCAAAGAAGATTAAGTTATCCGAAATAACAGACATGTTCGCGGGCATGAACGTAGAAGCCCTCGAA
>JBNAKO010000173.1:0-32282 GCA_049706495.1 Methanosarcina sp.
TAGAAAGGAAGCCTGACATTGAACCTTGAAGAACTTGCCGAAAAGATAAAGAATTTTGAAGGGGTTACCCGCAAAAAACAGATTGAAGATATTGTTTCGATTTTCGAAGCTGTGCGTCCGGAATATCAGAATGCGATTGTTGATTTTGGGGATGATGCGGCAGTAATCGACATCGGAGGAGATGATGTGATTCTTTTTGCAGCAGACGGCATGTGGGGGAGACTTCTTGATGCAAGCCCCTGGTGGTCAGGCTATGGAGCTGTAGTTGTAAATGTAAATGATATTGCAGCAATGGGCGGGAAGCCTCTTGCTATGGTAGATATCGCTTCTTCAAATTCTCCGCAGGCCTGCAGGGAATTGATGGAAGGCTTGGCTGAAGGTGTGAGAAAATTCGGAGTTCCGGTTGTAGGAGGGCATGTTCATCCTGACACCCAATATAATTCCCTCTCAGTTGCAATTATCGGGATTGTTAAAAAGGACTGTGTAATCAGGAGTGATACTGCAAGCCCTGGAGACCTGGTGATTGCAGCCTATGATATGGATGGAAAAATCGGCCCTAATTCCCCTTATAGCTGGGATACAACATCTTTTAAAGAACCTGCAGTTATCAGGCAAACCTATCTTGTAACTCAGGAAATAGGCAGGCTGAAACTTGCCACTGCTGGTAAAGACATCAGTAATCCCGGACTGATAGGGACTCTGGGAATGCTCTGTGAAACCAGTTGTGTGGGAGCGTCTGTGGACCTGGAAAAGATCCCAAGCCCTGAAAATGTAGATTTTGAGCAGTGGCTGAAAGTGCATCCAGGCACAGGCTATGTTTTTACTGCAAATCCCGAAAAAGCAGAAGAATGTGTAAAGGTCTTTGAAGCGGCAGGGCTCACAGCTAAAATAATCGGAAAAATAGAAACCGGCTCAAAAATCGATATATACGATAGAACAGGTAGAGCTACCGTTTTTGATTTTTCAAAAGAAACCATTACAGGAATCTGTTCCGAATAATCGAAACATTCCTGCTAGATTTATGCTGGCTTAGGGGTTTTCTTAGATTGAATTTGGCAAAATTCTTTGATTGGGGATTTACTCTTCAAGTTTGTTACTTTACAAGAACCTGATGGATTTCAATCGATTTCGAAAATTTGTAATTAATGGCTCTCTATCCAGGCTTTCATTTCAGCATGGAGAAACTTTTCAGCAGCCTGAACTTTCTCAAGGGGCCCACGTAGAGCCAGAAGTTCTCTTTCTTCAGTATTTGCAACCCCTACAAACATTTTCCTTGTAACGGGTTCTAGGCCGAACTCTTCTACAATATCATAAATAATAGATACTACGGTACCAGGAGGGATTATCAGGTCATAAAGTTCCTCAATTTTTACGCCTTCACCTGCTTCCTGACCCTCTTTTTCAAGCTGTTTTCTAGCAATTAAATCGTCCAGGTTTAGTATTTTACTCATGTTTAAGGTCACCTTGTCCTTATTTGTCCTTTTACTCTTTTACTACCCTATATTTAATTATCTTATTTTTGCAAGCTTTTAATTTGTCAGCTCAATAAATCAAATAATAGACGTGTAAATATTGAAAATCAAATATTGAAGTAATAGATAATAGACCACTTAAGGATCAAATATATTAAGTAATTAATCAGATTTGTTTTTTGTACAAACTTGCATTTGACGTATTTTGTACGAATATTTTGTATAAATGGATAGCACAACACACAATAAGTACATTATATTTATAAAATATACGATATTTATTAACGTTCCCGGAACATTTTCTTCTGGAAAAATATAACTAAATATTTAGATTAACTAAAAGAGTTTAAGTTAAGCCTGAAGGGATTAGGATATTTAAACTAAATATTAAAATTAATAACCAGTATTAAATACGAGCAGCACTGAAGTACTAGAACCGAAGTCAATTACCCCGCCCTGAAGGACTGGGCTTGTAACTAACCGTTAAACGGTTGCTACGTTTGGTTGATTGACAGACAACCTACTCAGGCAAGATATACCTGCTTGAGCAATATTTCGAGAAGCATTAAGATCTGCATGTATCTGAAAACCACAAGCTTTACAATGGTAAGAACTACCGACCCTGTTACTTTTCCTGATGTCTCCACATTTGGAGCATTTCTGAGAAGAGAACCTAGGATCAACATAGACAACAGACTTACCAAGAGCTTCAGCTTTATACTCAAGAAACTGAGCAAGTTGATAGAAAGCCCAAGAATTGAGTTTTCTATTAAAGGTTTTGCCTTTTCGGTTCTGGACTCTTATACTTGTAAGGTCTTCGAGTGCAAAGATGTCATAAGGCAGGTTAACTATGGTTTTCGAAATAATATGATTAATACTAGTGCCAAACTGTTTCTCTTTCCGGCTAAGTTTTTTAAGGTGCCTCTTAGCCGACTTAGTGCCTTTGGACTGCAATTGTTTACGGAGATATGCATATTTGCCTCTAACATTTTTAATTTGATTCCCATTAAAGAAAACATTGTTAGAGCAAACTGCAATATTAACAATACCTCTATCAATGCCGAGAACTTTATTTCCAGAGGGTTTGGGAGATTCTGTTCTGAAAATTATATGCAAAAAGAATTCATCTTTCCTAACATCATATTTCAGAGTGGAGCTTCTAACTTCCCAATTTACATATTTTTGATAATATTCAGGGACACTGAATATTACTTTAATTCTTCCGTTAATGGTAGCAATACTAGCTCTTCCATGTTTCAAGTAATAAGTAATTACTCTTTGATTATATCTAATGGAAGAGAAAGGTTTGGCCACAGGAAGTCGTTTAAGCTCAACTCCTTTAAGAGCTTCACAAGCAACATCTCTAGCTCCCTGAACAAGAGAAGAAGGAAGTTCTGGATACTTTTCTCGGATATTTTTATAGGTAGCATAATGAATAGACACTTTACTATGAGTTTTATGCTCAAAGCCGTATTGGGTGACTTCTTTAAACACAGTGTTAAAAAGAATAAAGGTTTTCTTGAGAACCTCTTTATCTTCCTCCAAAACACTGAGTTTAAGTTTTATAGTTCTATCCACCTTCATATATTACAAACAGGAGACGATATATTTAACGGAGGTGAAAAGGCAGGAAGTTTACGGCATTCCTCCATGCCCTAAAGGACATGGTTTCCTGCCTTATTCAGATGAAAGTATTATGATCAAACCTACACCCTTCTATTTACAAATTAGAAGTGAAGTAAGAAAGATTCATATAAAAATTTAGTAAAGATTTAGATAAAAATCCACAATACGGCTATAAAATGGAGCTGCAAAAAAAGCTTCAAACCAACTGATTTAAAATTAAATGTATTATTTGAAATAAATATTATTTGAAATTAAAAGTTATTTGAGATTAAAAATTATTTGAAATTAAAATCATTAAAAGAGGGTAAGAATGCAGCAGTATAAATTAAAGCGCGGTTTTAAGCCTGATATTGAAAGAATTTATTCAGTAATGCAGGAAACTTTTCCTGGAGAAATTACTAAAAACAATGAGACGCTTGAGACAGCATACGGAGCTATGTCAAAGATAAAGGTCTGGATAGAGAATAAAATGCTCTGTGTGGATACGGTTTCCGATAAAAGCGTTACGGATGATAATATTGTTATGCAGACCAACAAAGCTTTTAGAGATTTTCTCCTGAAAGCTACAGGATATACAGCAAAAGAACGCATAAAAAACGCTAAGAAGGAAGTTGGAGAAGAGTAATATTCTGTATAAAATTCCTTTTGCGAAAATTTGAAAGAAATATAACCAAATTTTTAACTCCCGATTTTAACCCTGACATCCCTGAATTTGCAGTTTTTGCCCGGAGGTATAATTTTGAATACGGATTTTCTGGAAAAACTGAAGAGCTTTGAAATTCCCACCTGCCTCCGGGTCTGCTGTGGGACTGACGGCTCAGTAACCTTTCTCCTGGAAATAATGACCAGAAAAGAGGTAAATGTTATAACCGAATCGCAGTACACAATCAAAGCCGATAAGGAACTGGCTGCCCTTCTGGAGGTAGAGGAAGGCAGCGAGATAAATGATAGAGTAGTTAAGCTCTTGGCAGGCGGTACTGTTTTTGTGCATGCAAGGTCCCTTTCCCCTCTCGAACGCATGCCTGAAACCATGAAAGAACAGCTTATGCGCGCCGACATCCCTATAGGTCGAATCCTGCGCAGCCATAACCTTGAAACCAGACGCGACATGGGCGAACTCGAAATTCTTGAAGGCGAATCTACTTTTAACGGAATCCCTGTCCTTTCCCGTTCTTACAAAATAGTCCATGATAATCATATCCTAATGTGGATTAACGAGCGCTTTCCAATAGATAAACGTTGGAAGTTGTAAAGATATTTACAGAAAAAATAACAGGAAAAACAATAGCAATCATAGTAGTAAAAAAGAGATACAAATGGGGAAACTCAGGATAGACCCGGTAAAATACAGGAATTCTCAAAGTTGGATATGAATTTTTGAATATACTTGTAAAGCTTTTAACAATCCCTAATATTTTTTTCTGTTTTGTATATCAGTCGAAAGCTTTATATCTCTGGTGTGATATTTTGGAGATGCTCTTAGAGCAACAGTGCCTTGGTGGCTTAGGGGTATAGCGCGTCCTTGGTAAGGACGAGGTCGCGGGTTCAAATCCCGCCCGAGGCTTTTTTTATTTTTCTTTCAGATACTGCAGATTTAAAACTTGTTTTATTGAAAAATTAGCAGATAAGATGGAATTTTTATAAGCAAAATATTTCTCTAAATTATAATTTATAGAATATCTAGAATATTAGGGAATATTTACTATTTTTGAATTTCATTTTTGCTTATAACTATATATTTCTGTTTTTGTGCTAAAATACATTAAACATTATTAAAAGGACTAAACTCAAAAATAAAACAAAATTTGTTTTCAATAATACAATAGAAGTATAATAATCTTGTAAATAGATATATGATTATTGCATGATCCCTATTCCTGAATTAAAATTTTATTGCATCTATTTCGCACTTGTTTCTTTTGCTAGCCTTAAGACCTTTTTTGTATGCTTTTGACAAAACAGTCTTAGTGTTTATGTTTTTTTCGAATTTTATTATGATAGCTTTATTTATAATTAAAAATCATTATAGATCTGGTGATTTAGCGTGTGCCAATCTAAAACGTATATAGCAGCAGACCTCTATCTTGGTTACGCAAACATAATCCGACGTGATAACCGTCCGTTTAGAAATGTAGAAGAAATGAATCAAGCACTGCTTAAGAACTGGAATGATACGGTTTCTTATGACGATACAGTCTATTTTATGGGCGCTATTTCTTCTGGGGAAAGCGCAGACGATATAGATTACTGGTTAAAGCGGCTGTCAGGAAATATTGTATTTATCAAAGGAGACCAGAATACTTCTGGAAATACAGAGTTCCTGCTGGACCACGTTAGGATAAATGTTGGGAAAAAACAGTTCTGTCTCGTACACAACCCGAAAGATGCACCGGAAGATTTTGAGGGTTGGATAATTCACGCGCACGACTATAACCAAGACCTCCTGAAACGTCCCTTCATAGACCGCAAAAGGAAAACAATAAATGTATCACTGGAGGCCACAAACTATCATCCAATAGACTTTGCTGAGATAGAAGGTATTGTTTCCTGGGCTGATTCAATATATTCTGAGCCGGAATATCTGATAACCTCTGAAGTCTCTACTTTTGTGCAAAATGAACAACCTTTTTAAGAAGATCTTAAGGGCGGTCAGGCACCTGCAAAAGGAATATTCCGCCTTTTTCTTATTACAACTTTTTTTAACGCACCCAGGACTTATGAGGAACTGTAAGAAGAATTAACCTGCCCATTTTATGAGTTAACAAATAACACCGAATTGATTGTTATTTACTGTTTTACATCTGATCTTTATCTTTATTCAAATTTAGCTTATAGCGTATGCTTTTCAGTACGAAATAAGAGATTGGAGCTTGAAGGCATTGTATATTCTTGGTAAAAACAAAGTCGCAGGTTTAAATCCCACCCAATAATTAAATTTTTGAGTGTAATGCCTACTTTTAGAAACTGTGAAGAAATAGAAGTACTGATTTATGAATTAAATACAAAGAGAAGGCTGGCAAAGATAAGGTTAGTTTTGCTAAAAGCGTCAGAAATTTCTGAAGCAAATAAAAAACTAATTTTGGGTTTTGGTAATAAAAATCTTTTAGTAATTACGCATCCTATATATCTGGATTTTAATTTTAACAATTATTTTTAGGATTCCTTGTTTGGAAAAATTGATTATTCTTATATTTTTCAGAAACTAAATTTGAGCATATTAAATAGTTCTAACATTTAAAAGGTTAGGAGTTACACAAAATATTTATCCCTTCTTTTTCATAATTAAATTAGGGATTTAATAGACTGATATAGGGCTATTAGTGAAAAGGCTATTAGGAATACATGAGTATTTTTTATTTTTTGATCTGAGAAAATAGGGGAGTTAGTAGGGGACTTATAGCTTGGAGAAAGAGAAACTTCGAAATAATTGTTTTCAGAGATCCAGTTTTATTATTTCTAATTGGGGATTTTGTCTCTCAATCGTATCCTTTATCGCCCTTGTTTCAGGTTGCTTTATATACGGGATTTCGCCCTTCTACACTCTTCAGGAAATTGGACGTCAGCAACAACAGGAAAGTCTCAAAAACGAGTTCGTGACCTTCCATAACGACTTAGGAATTAAATTTTTGTATGTTGGACAAATTGAAGCAGCCAAGAATGAATTCAATCAAGTTCTGGAGATAGATCCTCTGGACCATAACGCTACAAGAGGCTTATTTGAATGTGAGATATATAGCGAAGCTAATAATGATAGCTGCGACCCAGAGTTAACATATATGCGGTTAAAAGCACTTGAAATCGAATATCCTGATGATCCACTCCCTTATCTCTATTTAGGCGATTTTGCCTATAACTTAAATGATTTGAATCACTCTCTAGATTATTATCAGGAAGCCATTTCTCGTAGTAGTTCGGTCGCAGGGGCATATGCAGGAATGGGACTCATATATGACGAACAGGGAAGACCTGATCTGGCACGAAAAATGTTCGAGAAAGCCATTAACCTGACATATTGGAATGTATTATATCGGGATAATCTGGCAGATGTATGTTATGAATTAGAAGATTATGAAACCGCCTTGGACTGGTATAATGACACAATGTCTTTAGACAGAAGAAATCTAATGTCTTACATTGGGTATTCTAACTCTTATAGATGTACAGGCGACTTAGAAAGTGCTCGTAGGCTTCAGGAACAACAAATCCAATTAAGCGAAAACGAAAGCATATTAAATCTAAAGATTAATCAGGAAACATATTTCTTTCCCACTAATTCTGAGGAAATTACACATCTAAATAATAATAATGAAAAAAGATATTATATTTATTATAATGCAGCGTTGACTTATTATCTCGTAGGCGATAATACCAAGACTTTAGAATATTTAAATAAAGCCAATAATTTAGATCTGGATGAAGATTCAGAGTTTGCTATCAAAGAAATATTAATTTATGATATAGAAAAACTTCAAAAAGCACAACCTAAATTTAATAACGAGACTGCGAAATTCAGAAAGAAATTTATTTACTGAGTATAAATTCTTCATTTATAAATCATAATCTTTATTATAATTATTTTAACCAAACAGAATTCTAAATAATTAGAAATCAGAATAATTTGTTTGTCTGGCCTATAGTTGTATTTTCCTGATAGAGCACTTATATATTTGATTAATCAGATAAAAATGAGTTTCTAACCTTTTTTATAACTTTTATTAACTATGCAAATTTAAGTACCCTCAGTATTACACTTTTACTATTATAAATATTCCAAAAGAGATGTAAAGTAAAAGCAATAATATATAGATTGGCCACTCTGGATATCCTTCAAACATAATTATAAATATGTTTAACATATATAAAAAATTTATTAATCCCTTTTTTATTCTTCTAAAAAGACTAAAACAACAAGCATTTTTTATTTTTATATTTTTCAAAATTTGAGTTTAAAGATTAATATTATTCTTAAACAGGTTAAAACTATATTAAAATTCCAAAGTTTTAATCTTTATTAATGTTATTTTTTCTGATATAAATATTTGTTAAAATTAAATTATATGTAATTTTATAAATTTGCCTTTTAAATAAATATATTAATTTTTAAACAAATATCGACAGCATTAAATAATAATAACAATAATAAAATTTTCTATTTAATCCATCTATAATGGAACATTAAAAAGATTAATGGGATTTATTCGTCCAAAATTACCATTATAGATGCTAATAAAAGATATTGAGGTTTTTTTATGTGGGATACGAAAAAAAGTTTAATGATTTTACTAACAACTTTAATATTTCTGGCAAGCTGTGGAATAGGTTCTGCTTATACAGAGACTCAGCTCTCAACTAATACGGCTGACCAATATAATCCTTCTCTATACGAAAAATATATTACATGGACTGATACCCGCAATGGTGGAACTGATATATACCTGACAGATATGAATAGTAAGGTTCAGACCAGAGTTACCAGCAGCGGTAAGGCGGATATGTCAAATGTGGATTATGGTAAAATTGTATACCGGGATTCCAGAAATGGAAATACAGATATCTACATGTACGAAATTTCAACTAAAAAAGAAACTAGAATAACTACGAACACATCAGAGCAGGTAAAGCCCAGTATATATGGAAATAAGATAGTTTGGGAGGATTGGCGTAATGGTTATCCAGAAATATACCTACAAGATCTTACAACTAAAACTCAGACTAGGCTCACACAGGGAATACCTTCAACCAGTCCTTCAATCTTCCGAGATAAAGTAATCTGGGCTAATGAACAAAGCAAGATTATTCTATATAACCTTACTACAAAAAAACAAAATATTATTATTGAAGGCTATGAAAGTCCGTCAGGACTTACAATTTCAGGCAACCGTATAATGTGGAATAGTTATTATGATAGTCCCCTTACCTATCTGTATGACATTTCCACAAATAGCTTTATTGACTTGCCCTTTGACTATAAATCAGATCCAGCTTTTTATGGTAATAATATAGTGTATAGTGATAACAGGAATGGAAATACAGACATTTATATGGTTACCCTTGGTTTAGAAATCCCAAATGCTGATTTTTCCGCTTCTCCTATTTCCGGAAATACACCACTTACAGTAGCATTTACTGATAAGAGTTCTGGGTCCCCCACAGAATGGAAATGGAGTTTTGGAGATGGATCTGCTCTTGTAACTCAGTATAATCCAACATATACCTATACAAAGCCTGGAACTTATACAGTCAAAGAAACGGTAAGCAATGCTGCAGGTAAAGATACTGAAATAAAGACAAATTATATAACCGTAAAAAATCCAACTGCAAGTGCTCCGGTGGCCGCTTTTACCGCGTCCCCAACATCAGGGAGCTCTCCATTAAAAGTCCAGTTTACGGATCAAAGTTCTAACGGTCCGACATCGTGGAAATGGGATTTCGGCGACAAATCATCTTCAACAGATAAGAATCCTGCACATACTTATTCAACAGCAGGAACTTACACCGCAAAACTCACAGCAGGTAATACAGCAGGTAGTAATACAGTAACTAAAACAAGCTATATAAAAGTAAATGCAGTACCTTTACCCTCAACAAATGTTTATATTAGCGGATTGAGACTCGGAGCTTCAGGTGAAACTCCGAATCAGGAATATGTTCAAATTACAAATAAAGGAACAACAGAAGTAAAAATGAATGGTTGGAAGATTACGGACAGCGGAGCCAAACATACCTATTATTTCCCCTCTTCATATATCTTGAAATCCAAATCTACAGTAACAGTCTACACTGGAACTGGAACGAATTCTGCAACCAAACTATTTTGGGGAAGAAGCTCTCATGTATGGAATAATGAAGGAGATACAGCATATTTATATAATGCTCAGGGAGCCCTGGTTTCAAAATTGACGAAATAATATGAGGGTCTTCCTCATTTTTTTCTTTTTTAAGATTAATTTAAGACCTGAACTTGACTAATGATAGTAACGTTGCTACATTTTCTTAGACTCTAAAACCGTCATATGTATGCCAAAAACTAGCTGATCATTTATTAAGTGGATCATCAAGCTGTCAAAATAAATCTTTTGAATTATTCAATTATCCTTATTATACCAGCAAAATGAATTTGGAATAGGTTAAAATATAATCAACAAAAAATCAGATTATAAATAAAGATTATAAAAAGAAATAATTTTTGAAACTTATTTTTACTTTGTGAAAGGATCAAAAATTAAGGATTAAATAAAAAATAGCTTTAGAAATAGGACTTTTATTTATTCTTTCTTTTCCTCTTCAGGGTTCATTAATTCTTCATAACACGTAAGACAAATACATTTATCGTCGCTTGACACTTCTTTAGACTCTATTGTAGGGCCGCCCGGTTTTAAGATCTCTTTTTTTAATACGTAGAGATGTTCTCCAAATTCGACTGGCTGTCCACACCTTGAGCACAAAAAGGGGGGATTTTCAACAGAATCAGTCGCACATTCGATACATATAAGATCAGACTTATCCCCATGAACATCCTTAAATTTTATTGGTTTCATATCCTGGCTGGTATCTACAACCAGCACATCTTCCAGAAGCTCCCGACCACAAATATTACAACATTCCTTCATCTCTTACCTCCCTCCATATACCATCTTGTTTATTCTCCAGAGAATTTTTCAAAATTATGTAAAAAGCCTAAAAAGGAGTTTGAACATTCTATCTTTCATTTAAACTTATTTCCTTTTTCAGACTTGTATCTTATTTGTATTCAACTATATATTTAAAAATAATATTATTTAAAAGTGTTGTTATTGATTAGCGATTCTTGGGATAGATAAATCTATAATTTAATCAGAAAGCCTAAACAGACCGAAAAGGCTTGTTTAGCAAGGTCTGGATATTATGTGAATATAATTTAGGCCTTACTATATAATTATTAATAAAAAAAGCGAAGAAATGTTCTAAAGTTGCGTAAATTTAAATTCGATACAAAGAGATTTTTATTTTTTCTTTTCTTTTGATATGAATATGTTCAAAGCTTATCCTACTAAGGATAGACAGATGAGAGCCGTATATAAACTAAATTCTCTTCCTTTAGGATCAGATGCAGAAAGCCTGGTGTTACTGGTCCAGTTGTATAATTAGAGTCACCACATTTATGAGCAGGATAGAGTTTCTTGGTCTTTATATAATTTTTCGTTAACGTAAAATACAATTTATTTTAAAATTCAGGTTAATTAAGAATAAAATAATTTAACTTGGAAATAAAATAAAATTTATATTTAATAGCACAATAGAAGTATAATAAACCGGTTTAAGAATATAGAATTTTTATTCAATTCCTATTTTGCAATTACATTTTTATCAAGGATTTATTGGGGAAACCCTCCTGTTAGCATAAAGAACGTTTTTGTATGCTTTTGACAAAACGGGCCGAATGTTTCTGTTTTTTCCGAACTTTATTATGATAGCTTTATTTATAATTAAAAATCATTATATATCTGGTGATCTAGTGTGTGTCAATCCAAAACGTATATAGCAGCAGATCTCTATCTGGGTTACACAAACATAATCAGGCGAAATAACCGCCCGTTTATGAGTGTGGAAGAAATGAATAACGTGTTGCTTAAGAACTGGAACGATACCATCTGTTATGATGATTTCGTTTATTTCCTGGGTGATATTTCTTATGGGGAAAGCGCAAGAAACATCGATTACTGGTTGAACCGTCTTTCAGGGAATATTGTATTTATTAAAGGGGACCAGGACGACTCCGATCTTGACTTCTTACTGGACTATGTAACTTTAGATATTGGGAAAAAGCATCTCTGTCTAGTACATAACCCAAAAGATGCACCAGAAGATTTCGATGGTTGGATAATTCACGCACACAACTATAGCCACGACCTTCAAAAACATCCCTTCGTAGACCTCGAAAAAAGGACGATAAATGTTTCACTTGAGGTTACGGACTATCGTCCGATAGACTTTGCTGAGATAGAAGGAATTATTGCCTGGGCAGATTCGATTTATTCTGAACCTGACTATCTGGCGAGCTACGAAGTTCCTGCATTTATGCAGAATTAAATAACCATATTAAGGGGATTCCAGGGGCTGAAAAAAACCTGTACAGGAATCCACAGCCTATTTCTTGTCCTAACTTTTTTGTATTTTATTATACTTTAACGATTTTTTTATTGTAACTTAGTTTTACATCTAACTCCTTTAATTATGCGGCAAAATTATGAAGATTCCACAAAAGAATTCCTAAAAACTTTATTCTAATTCAGTTCTTTTCTGCTTCTTTTTATAATGTTTCCTGATATAGTATATTCTAATATGAGCACTTCAATGCAATGTGATCTAATATAAGAATCAATATGATACTGTCCAAATATAATACAGCAATATAAAATGAATCTCAATAGCTATAAGTCAAAAACGATTATTTTGTAAACAGGGATTCTGAGATTAAAAGTGCAGCAATAGATATAATAGAAATATAAATGGCTACAGATAGAGGAATAAGCGATGCCCGATGATAAACGCATAGTTTTAATTTATTATCATGATGATAATGATGGATGTTGTTCAGCCGCAGTTGCTGCACAATGCTATGATCGGAATAAATTTACTATCAAATTTATTGCTATAAATTATGGCAAAGAGACCTGGACCAAAGAAGAAATAAACGAAGCTGAAAAAGTATGGCTTCTTGATTTTGCTAGCGATGAAATGGAAAAATTTGTAAAGATCTGCGGGTCTAAACTAATATGGATTGATCATCACAAGACGGCTATGGAGAAATTCCCAGGTCTCTGGAATTCAAGCAATATTCCGGGAATAAGATCCATTGAAAAAGCAGCCTGCGTACTCACCTGGGAATTTACACATCCTGAACATATCTCTCCGCCTGCAGCCGTCGCTTATATTGGGGACAAAGATATCTGGAAATTTGAATACACACAGACCAAGCCTTTTACTGCAGGTTTTAGTTTGATGGTAAAAACCCCTGATGATGCAGTGTGGGACATGCTTCTTGGCTCCGAATATGAAGATACTGTAGATAAAATGATATCTATTGGAGAACTCCTTCTGGAAGCTCAAAATTACAAGCTTCAGAAAGCGTTTGACCGCGGGGTAGATTTCACATTTCATAACTGGAAAGCCAGACTTGTAAATACCACTGGAAATATTTCCGAGCTTGGAGAATTTATTTACAGGAAACCCGAATACGATATTGCTGTAATGTGGCAGGCTGTTGAGGATATGGTAGTATTTAGCCTGAGGTCCGATTCAATGAACCCTGATTCTCCTGACTGCGCCGAAATTGCTCAGCATTACGGGGGCGGAGGACATCGGAATGCTGCAGGTTTCCAGAAAAAGAATATGGATTTTCCAGGTCTGCTTTTTGCATAAAATTGAATTTTAAATTTAGTTTACCTGACAGTCGCGACTTTAAGATTGGATAATAGAACTGGTAAACCATATAATTGGAATTTCTCCCGGAAAATCCAGCCGAATATTTTTTTATTTTTAATTTTTTGCATAATTATCTTAAATGTTAGTTCAAAATGAATTTACAGAGGACTAAGTGATTTAAAACGCATTTAAAGAACCTTAAACTGGGATAAAATTCAAATAACTTTCAGAAATACCATCATTAAAGACATAATAAAAAAATATATATTGTTAGAAGTTTATAGATTACATTCCTTAAATTAACGACCTAAACTATAATAAGGAGTGTATCGATTTCTGGACAAGCATACATTTAAGAGAGTTAAAAATAATGCATGCAGTTTGCTTGCAGCCTTGGCTGTAATAACATTACCAAGACCAGAATTATTTAATAATGAATTGCTTAGAAATGAACAAGTCCTCTGGATGGGACAACCAGAAAAGTCTGGAATATTCTCGCGTGAAGACCTGTTCTTTATTCCGTTCAGCCTTTTCTGGTTAAGCATCACTACTTCAATAGGAATTATGTTTCTTAGCAGTGGAGAATTATTTCCGATTTTATTTGTTTTACCCTTCCTCTTAGTTGGGTTATATCTCCTTATTGGAAGAATTATTCACAAGCGATACCTGAAAAAAAGAACATATTATGTTGTAACGAACCAGAGAGTATTAATTCTTACTAACTTATTTAGCAGAAATTTACAATCAGAATTTATAAACAATATTCCTGTTATTAATAAAACTGTTCGAAAGGATGGAATTGGTACTATTCAATTTGGAAACTATCAATATACAGGTTCTATGCAAAGGAACCCTGAATTCAATTTTACCGGTTTTGGATATGGTATCCCGACCTTCTACGATATTAAAGGTGTAGATAATGTATACCAGATCGTGAATAATTTAAGGAAAAAAGAATTTGGCTTGAATGATTGATAAGAGATAAAACTAAACAATAAAAAAGAATGTTTAGAAAATAAGGCAAGCAGAATGTATTAGAGTTTGAGAGTCTGCAGAACTTATGAAAAATAAATTAGGCAGAATATATAAGTATATAAGAAGCTGCAGGATAGAAAAAATAAATTTCTGGAATATTTCGGAAAAAATCAAGAAAATACCAGAAAGTATTATAAAGTTTGAAGGAAAGTGTTAGAAAAATTTTGAAACTTTAGAAAGTTCTCACTTTGAAAGAAGTCCGCTATAAACATTAAGCAACTCATCCAGGTAATGCTCTCTTGAATATTTCCGAACTTCAACCAGACTATTTGCAACCAATTCATTTCTTAAATCCTTATCGTTTTTCATAAGTCTTATTTTTTCTTCCAGATCTTTTACATTTTTAGGCTCGAATAATAAACCAGTTTTCCTATCCAGAACGATTTCGTTCAAACCATCAGAATTGCTTGCAATGACGGAAATTCCACATGCCTGAGCCTCAATTTCTGTGAGACCCATTGGTTCCCAGTGGGAAGAGATAACAAAACAGTCCAGGCACACGTAAAAATCTAAAATGTTATCGACAAAGTCTGAATACTGGACTTTATCATTTAAGTTTAATTTATCAATGGTAGCTTGAAGTTTTTGGTTTTCAGCGCCGTTACCTACAATTAATAGTTTTATATTTTCATTTTCAAACCCTTTAAAAGCTAGCAGGAGATCAAGCCAGCCTTTCCTTTCAATGATCCTGGCAGCAAATCCAAGTATAAAGTCATCAGAGTTCCTTTGAAATTTAAATTAAGCTTATTAGAGTGCCTGGTGAGATTTTCTATATTAAAATTATCTAAATCTACGAAATTATAAACAACCTTTATTTTGTTTTCATCTCTTCAGATGTATTTTATGAGTTTTTCTTTAGTTGCTTTAGAAACTGCAATTGAAAGGTCAGTGTTCTCATAAGTAAGTTTCAAATATAGTTAATAAGTTCCTCTGTTACTTAAAATTCTACCATGTTTGTGATAGATTAATTTTATATTTTTAAAATAGAACTTTTTAAGTAAATAACCCATAAAAAAAGATTCAAAGAGATGACAATGCAAGATCTGAATTTTCTTTTCAGAAATAATTTTCCTGAGTTCAGGAATGGCTAAAGTGTCATACAAGCAACTATTACTATCCCTGCAAATGATATTTTTCAAATTAATTGATCTTAATGATTTTTTCTGAGAACATAGCAATAAAGATCATCTAAACTACACCCTTCAAGAATGCCTGCAACTAAAGTTTGTGCCCCTCCAAGTCAATCTGATCAATTATATGTAAAACTCTCAGAGTATACCCCCTTCTGAAATGCACTGAATAAAAAAACTAATTCTAACTATTAAAATAGTTGACTCATCAATATCCAAACTTTTAATCCTGAATCTTATCACATAAATAAAAATTTTTTATCAGGTACTTAAAAATATATTCGATCTATTTTAATAAATAATATCAATATTAAATAGAATTAATGTGAATAACTAAAAAATATTGGGAATTTTTATAAAATTTATGTTGGTTCTCTATTTTGGATTAGATACCTGAAGTATGTTGTAGATTTTGCAGTTTTTACTTTGAGGTTTAGAGTTTAGCATTCAATAATTTGTCCTTTTTTCATGAATTATCTAATCTTTGAATAATTATATTATTAATTACATTTTATCTTTAGAAAATTATTTATATTATAAAAATACTTATTAAGTAACAGGTTATATATTAACTTGGAAAAACGGGAAAAGGAGCTCCATAATATCTAAACTTGAAAAACGGAAGAAAAAACAGGGAATTAAAAGAGAAAAAATAAATAAAAAACGGAAAAACGGAAAGTTAGAAAAACGGGAAAAGGAGCTCCTATAATTGGGAACAGGAAATTAAAAGGATATTTAGAAAACTTAATTAGTTCTTTTTATTTTATTAATTTTTTACTAATTTTCTACTAATCTTTTACTAATTTTTTACTAATTCTTTATTATTTTTTTTATATTTCGTATTTCTTATCCGTTAAATTTCCTTTCTGCATGTATTACTTCGGTTATACGTTAATTTTTTTCAGCTTCGTGATTCAGACAAGAATGATTTTAATAGTTGCGGTCATATTCTACTCTATCTACTTCAGCAACTGAATTGACGGCAGGAAGATCCTTCACCATTATGCTTCCTTTAACCAATACATTGGGTCCTTCTTGAACATCTTTAATTTCCATTCCTTTTGCATCAAGTTCAGCTGTCACCTTTTCAATAATAGCATCTTCTTCCAGAAAAACCCTAATATTAATAAGTTGTTCAGGTGAGATCTGAAGCTTATCCTTCACAATAGAAGTTAACTCAGCAGAAAATTTTGATGATGTCATTTATTTTCCCCGCTTTATATTAAGCTCTTTCCCATAAATAACCACTGCAAGGACACGTTTTAAACAGTAATAAGAAGATTCTACATGAAATTTTTATCAGGAACTTATATATAAGAATTTATCGATGACTACATCGGTTTAAGAAAATAATTTTAATAAAATAAGGAGTTTAAACAAACAGGAAAGCTTCTCAGGCTTTAAAGAATATTAAAAATAGCATTAAGTTAACTATTGAAATTTGTGGTAAAAGAATGTATAAGAATTATGAAAAGATGAGAATAGTAGAAAGTCGTGAGATAATCCTGTGGCTAGCAGTAATTATTATTCTTTACTTAATTAGCGTTAGAAATTACTTACTTTTCCATTCTCTTGCAGAATTATTCAGTATTTTTGTAGCATATGTAGTTTTCCTTATAGTATGGAAATCAAGAACACGTCTTGAAAATAGAACCCTTATATTTATAGGAATTGCCTATTTTTTTGTTGCAAGCCTGGACCTGCTACATACATTTGCATATAAAGGAATGGGAGTATTTTCTCAATATGATACAAATCTTCCAACCCAGTTATGGATTGCAGCAAGGTATATGGAAAGCATATCACTTTTGATAGCTCCTTTATTTTTAACAAATAATTATATAAAAAGCCTGAAAAATAATTTCAAATCTGCAGATAAAGAGTTCTTTTTCTGGAGAGTTTTTTTAGTTTACGGCGGAATTACTACTGTTTGTATTATTTCAATTTTTCAGGGAAATTTTCCAGATAGCTACATAGAGGGCACAGGCCTTACTTCTTTTAAAATTACAAGCGAATATATGATATCTTTAATCCTTATCTGTTCACTTATTACTCTTTATTCAAAAAAAGATCAGTTCGAGCCACACATTTTTTCATTATTTGTGGGATCAATAATAGTTACGATTTTTGGAGAACTGGCCTTTACATTTTATACCGATGTATATGGATTTTCCAATCTAATAGGACACTTTTTAAAAGTTTTATCATTTTATTTAATCTATAAAGCTGTGATTCAGACAAGTTTCGATGATCCGTTTACTCTTCTTTTTAGAGAACTTAAAAAGAGTGAAGAAGCTTTCAGACAGGAAACAATCTTTCTTAAAGACGATCAGGGCCGAATTTTTAATATGCTTGGAATAAAAAGGCATAAACCTGAGAGTGGATTCTCGGGACTTGAAATTCAGTTAAAAGAAGAAGGAACTTATCCAGCTGTGCAGAATATTCATGGACTTATAACATTTCAGGTTGATGAAGAATTTAAACCCCTATTTATAGAAGGGGCAATAGAGGAGATAACAGGCTACAATAAAGAGGATCTTCTTTCTAATGAATTGAAATTAAAAGAAATTATTGAGCCTGAAGATTACTCTTTAGTCCTGAAAGCTGTAGAAAAATCAATGTTAAATCCATATTCTTCAGGTGAGGTAGAATACCGAATAAAGGCTAAAAATGGGGAAACAAAATGGATTAGACAGACCTTTCAGCAATCTTCAGAAAAATCAAAAATTCCAAAGATTGAGGGATTCATCAGGGACATCACAGAGCACAAAAAAGCTGAAGAAACCCTTGAAAGAATTGATAAGGTACGTATAAAAGAAATCCACCACAGAATAAAGAATAACCTGCAGGTAATTTCATCTCTTTTAAGTCTTGAAGCCGAAAAATTCTGTGATGAAAAAATGCTTGAAGCCTTTCGTGAAAGCCAGAACCGGGTAACTTCAATGGCAATTATTCATGAAGAGTTGTATAAAGGAGACGATATAGATACTCTTGATTTTGCAGATTATCTTCAGAAGCTTGTTCCAGACCTTTTTAATTCATACAGAGTAGGAAATAAAAATATAAAGTTGAACCTGAAACTTGAACATGTTTACCTGGGTATGGATACTGCAATTCCTCTTGGAATTATTGTAAATGAGTTAGTTTCAAACGCTTTAAAACATGCTTTCTCAGAAGGCCAAAACGGAGAAATCCTTATAATTCTCAAAGAAAATCCTGAAGAGGGCAAAAAAAGAGTAAAAGACTACAAAGCTGTACACGAATCAGGTTGCTTAAACCAGGATAACCTGCAGTTTACTCTTATTATAGAAGATAACGGTAAAGGCTTTCCCAAAGATGTGGATTTCAGACATCCAGACTCTCTGGGACTCGAACTTGTAAATATCCTGACTGAGCAGATTGATGGATGTATCGAGCTTGAAGAAACTGAGAAAACAAGGTTTATTATTAGGTTCAATAAGCTGGCAGAAAAGCTCCATAATTAAGAAAGTATTAATAATTTATTTATTAACTCTTATAATAAAAAGAGCGTATTCTATCAAATTAAATTTAAAAACTTTCTCTTTTTCTGGATGTTACAGTAGAGTTTATCGAACAGGATTTATTCATACAATATAAAAGTCTATAAAAGATTAAAAAGCATTACCAGAGAAAATGAGAGAGTGACTTTGATAATAAAATAATAAAAATTCAAAGGTTTTGAAAATAAAAATATAATAAAAATTTAGAAGTGAATAAATGAAATACCGGTAAAAGGATAAAAAATTTCGAAGAATATAGACAGTAAAAATAGCAACAGGATATTAATAGTATTAATAGTAGGACTTACGCACTTGAGGTTTAAAATCAGGATCAATAGACTTCACTATTAATTCCATGATTTAGACTGTTTCCGGTTTAATGCCATTTATTTTTCAGTTCAACCGCGTAAGTCTTAAATAGAAGAAATCGTAAAGGCAAAATAATAGAATTGAATTAGGGAACAAAATCTGCAAAAACCGGAATAAAAAAGAATAAAATTGAGAAAAGCTTATATTCTAAGCTTTTAGCCTCAGGCGGAAACATCCTTTCTCAGGATGTATGCAACCATTTCAGGGTTAAGTTTGCTTTCCCTGGAGACCTTTTCCTCAATTGCTTCAGTTGACTTGCCTTCGATTTTAAGCTCTTTTATTTCCTCAATGATTGATGAAGGAATGCGATAGTACTCGTTTATATCCTTCCTGTGTCCCCAGACATCGCCTTCAATGAGCTGGATTCTCTGCATCTCAAGGAACATTTCTATGGACTTTGAGACTGTGCGTCTGTAAGATTTAGGCAACTGAATGACCTCAACCTTGGGACAGTTTTCAACCAGTGAAAAAATATCTTTGTTCGAAGGCCTGAAGGCCAGATGCACAATTCTCTCGTTTGGATTCAATGTAAAGATTTCTTCTCTTGAACTCACAACCCTTATTTTCAAAGTTTGTCCTCCCTAGCTAGTATTTTTTTCCATATGATAGTAAAAAATTCTTCATTAAATATTTTTCTATAATTACCCGATTTATTTAGAGAGAAATTTTATTTACATCTTTTTTTTATTTTGAAAAGAATAAGATTCAAATAAAGAAAAAAGACGTCATGAGGATTGTTCCCTATTCAAAATAGGAAAATTTTCCGGTTTACTTTTTAAAAAGCATAAAGAACAAAATAGATAAAAAATCAGAATTTTATTAGACATTAGTCTTATTTCTTAAGGTTAGGGCAATTTTTATATTGTTAAATAAAGTACTGCAGTCTCATTATTTTTCACACTTTTTGAAGAATTATCGAAATTATTTATGTATGAAATGGTTTTCTTTTTTTTATCCTTTTTTTAAGATAATTCATAATAAAATAGGAAGTTTATCAATTACCTGACCTCCAATTTACTAACATTCCTATATAATTAAAAAAATTATAATTATAAAGTTATATATATTTACAAAAGAGAAAAATTTATATATGTGTAATTTTAAGAGTTAGATTTTTATAAAAAATAAACAAGATTATAAATAAATTTAAAATATTCAGAAAAAGTTTCACTGATTAATCTTCATCAGAATATTATTTAAGCAAATTTGGGAAATTTCATAAAAAAGCGATAAGTTCCAATTTACTTTGATTCCTGGCTGCAATTCTAAAGCATCAAGTTATAATTCAAAGTTAATCTGGTTAAATAGGAGTCTGAATAAATAGAAAATCTGGATAAGATAACTCGGAAAAAAGACAATACTGGCAAATAAAAATTAACTGAAAATGCATGAAATTTTTCTATTTTTTTGTGACAAAATCACATAACTTTTATTAAACTTTATACTTATTATATTTCAGAAACTAAGACTGTTTGAGGCCCATGCATGGAAGACTCAATTGTTGCAAAAATAAAAAAACAATTCGAAGAAAAAGGAAATCCAGCAAAGATTCCGCTTATGAGCGGGAAACAATTTTTTGAAGCCCAGCTTGAAGAGGAAGGAATTTATGTCGATAACCTTAAAACTCAGCCTTTTCTTCCCTGGAAAATCTTTATCGAAGCTGGAAATTGCCTGAAAGAAAATAGTGGACAGGTAAAGAAAGGAAATGCAACAAACTCCAGGCTTGGAGACCCAAATCTTGAACCAAATACTCTGGAAGGTTATATTGCGGGCAAAGTTTATGGGTGCAAAACAGGAGATATAGTTTTTAAAAGAATAACTCCAATATCCTCCATTCTTGCCTGGGCTGGGATCTGTGACAACAGCAGAGGATACCTTAAGTTAATTTCAGAAAACGAGACTCTACTCCCTGATGGCTCAAATCAGAGTGACGATAAACTTAATTTTTCAAAAAGAAAATTCCATGACCTGGATGGAGAAAAAAAAGATTTTCCGGACTTTAGCCCTGCAGAAAAAAGGAAGGAGCCTTCTGAAATCTCTAATGAGATTTCTTTTGATTCTAAATTGTCCTCTTCGGACTCTAAACCTTCCTTTTCTCTTTTAAATGAAGAGAAAAGGGATTATTTTAAAGAAAAAGATAATTTTGAGATATTACTTAATGAGCAGAGAGATACGATAAAAAACCTGGAAACGCAGCTCATTCAAAAGGAAGAAGTAATAAAAAGCATTCGCAATGAGCTTATTAGAAAGGCAGAGGAAGAATTAACCTTAAACATTAGAATCCGTGAAAAAGAAGGAAACATTCTTCTAAAAGAGAAGATAATTTCAGAGAAACAAGAAATTATTGCAGATAAAGAAAATCTGATTTCAGAGGGAAAAGATCTGATTTCTCAAAAAGAAGGGATAATTTCTGAAAAAGAAGCTATATTAGAGAAGCTTAACAACCAGATTGAATTAACTGATAAAAAAGTAAAAGAGCTTGAAACTCAACTGCTTCAAAAGGATTCTAGCATAAAAGAACTAAAGACTCTTCTGGATGAAAGAGAAAATAAAATAAGTAATTTTGAGGAAGAGATAAAAGAAAAAACTTTCGAGCTTCAGGATTTACAGGAAAAATTGGGATTTAAAGATGCAGAACTTAAAAAAATAGAGTCTAATTTCAAACAGCTTACTGAAGAGAAAAATATCCTTGATAAAAAATTCAAGGAAAAAATAGAAGAAATAAAGGGTCTTGAAGAAAAATTATCAGCAAAAGAAAATGAGATAGAAGAAAAGAAAGATGAAATTGAAAAAATAAAAAAAGAGGCCGAAGGAAAGGATAAAGAAATAGGAAATCTTCAGGCAGATATTGCAGTAAAGGCCAGGGACCTTAAGACACTTGCTGCAGAAGTAGTTATGCAGGGTGGGGAAATTAGAAAACTTGAAGAAAAACTCACTTCAAAAGAAAGGAAGATAAATACTACAGAGGCTATGCTAGCTTCAACTGAAGATAAAGTAAAAAAACTGGAAAATCAGCTTTCAGACTATAAGGGTGAAGAAAACCTGCTTGCCCAGCTTAGAGAAAAGGAAGAGCTTATAAAAACATTGAAAGGGACTCTTGCAAGTAAAGAGGAAGAGTATTCCAAACTAAATGAGGAAAACCGGAAGTATAAGCTGCAACAAAAGTTTGAATCTGAAGGATTAAGACAGATAGAAGAACAAAAAGCCGCTAAGAAATGGTGGAAACGTTTATAAAACACACATAAACTGCCAGAATAAGCGAGAAGCAAGTATTAGAGGATTTATTCAGACTTTACTCATATGCGGTTTTTCAGGGCCTGAAATTAAAAATGAGCTGTGAAGCAGATGAAGAATCATATCAGGACTAATTTTTCTAATATTTGTGATCTCATTTATTATTTCTTCTTCAGTTTTTCCCTGGACATCTAATTCCTTTATCTTTTCGAGCACATATTCAGGGATTACAAAATAATTGTTAAGGTCATGCCAGTGCCCACTTACGTCTCCTTTTACCAGGTGAATGCCTGAGGATGCGAGATACATTTTAATGAATTTAGATAAACCTTCAAACGAAGATGCGGGAAGCTGAAGCAGCTCTATCTCAGGACAGGTCTTGACAAGAGTAAAAAGGTCCCTGTCGGAAGGCCTGAAAGCAAGGTGTATTGCCTTTTCTTCAGTTTTCAGGCTAAGAATTTCCTCCCTGCTTGTTACGACTCTAATGCGTATACTGCCTAGCCCCATTTTAGCTCCCTTTTCTATCTAAGCACGGATCATTTATTTAATTTTGTATTTCTGTCTTTCTGATCAAATTTCAGTAAAATACTGGAATTAATACTCCGGATAAATCAAATAAAGTAAGGTTAGGCAGCGCAAAGCGAAAAGAGTCCGAAATGTATGCTTTAAAGAACTAATATTAACTTTCCCTGGAAAAGATAGAAAATCCCAGCCAAAAAGTTTAAATCCTAGAACTTTCCGGATTCAGGCCTGTTAATCCTGCTGCAACAGCCTGTCCGAAGGAAATACATCCATCTCCGCAAGGAACTTGCTTATGAGCTAAAAATTCAAATCCTGCTTCTTTGACCATATTTGCAATACTTGAAGTTATCTGGTCATTATAAGCAACTCCCCCGCTTAATCCTATTTTGTCAAGGCCTCTTTTAGTGGCAAGAGACATGGAAAGTTCAGAAATTCCCCTTGCCAGGCTTTCCTGAAATGCAAAAGCCAGGTCTGCAGGAGAATATTTTCCAAGCCGCTCATAAATGCCCAGAAGAAGTTCAGTCGTATCAAGTACAGGTAGTTTTGAAGGCCCTATCTTTCTAAAAACCCAGGGAAGATCCACATGCCGGGTACTTTTGCTGGCTGCAGCTTCAAGTTTCATAGCAGGTTCCCCATCATAAGTCCGTATCTGGCAAATCCCAAGTAAAGCTGCTGCAGCATCCAGAACCCTGCCTGTACTGCTGCTTGGAATAACATTCACTCCTTTTTCAAGCTGCTTCAGGATAGTTGAGAATTCCTGGGAACCTTTAGGGAAAAACAAAGGAAGCTTTTCCAGTTCTGCAGGGCTAAGCTTTTCAAAAAGCATTCCAAGTACCATTCTTGAAGGTATTTTTGAGGCCAGATCTCCTCCAGGCATTGGTTGAGGTAAGAGATGTCCAATCCTTTCCTGCCTGAAATAGGAAGAATCAAAAAGTTCTCCGCCCCAGATTGTATCATCACTCCCATATCCAACCCCATCAAGGGCTATCCCAAGAATTCTGGAATTCAAAGGCAGAGAATTATCAGCCATAAGAGCAAACATATGAGCAACATGGTGCTGAATTTGAAGGGTATTTTCCCCTCCTTTACCAAGCGCATAACGCGTGGTGTTGAAAGAAGGATGCAAATCACAGGCCCAGTGCAGAGGTTCTATTCCTGTAAGCCTTGTTAAATGCTGCACAACTTCGTTATGATACCTGAAAGTTTCGAGGTGGCTTGTATTTCCTACATACTGCGAAATATAAGCTAATTTTCCTTTTGCAACTGTTACCGTAGAATTCATTTCAGCTCCTACCCCAATAGAGGGCTTAACTTCAAAGGGAAGTTCTATAGGCTCAGGTACAAACCCTCTGGATCTCCGAATAAAAGCTGGCTGCCCATTTACAATTCGGATTACAGTATCATCGTTTCGGTTTGCAATTAGTCTGTTATGCAGCAAATGAAAATCAACAATTCCTTTTAACCTTTCAAGGGCTTCATTATTATCCTTGACCATAGGTCTCCCTGGAAGGTTAGCAGATGTCATAACGTATACTGCATCAGGCATATAATCAAAAAGTATATTCTGCGTCCCTGTATAAGGGAGCATTACTCCTATGTTATGCAGGCCCGGGGAGACGGATTTGGCCAGGTTAAACCCTTTTGACTTTGGGAGTACGGTAATAGGCCGGCGATAAGAAGTAAGATATTCTTTATCTGTTCCCTGAACTTCAGCAAAAACCTCTACAACTTTAAGGTCTTTTGCCATAACCGCAAAAGGCTGTTCCGGGCGCGTTAAGCGTTTTCTAAGTTCATTTACGGGCTCTTCTTTTCGGGCATTACAGGCGAGGTGAAACCCTCCAAACCCTTTAACCGAAAGAATTGAGCCCTGCTGCAAAAGCTCAGAAGCCTCCACAATAGCTTCATACCCTTTTTTGAGGAGATTTCCATCAAGACCCAGGAGCCGAATTTCAGGCCCGCACTTAGGACAGCATACAGGCTGCGCATGATATCGTCGGTTAAGAGGGTCAGTATATTCTTTTTCACATTCAGGACAGAGAGGGAAATCCACCATAGTTGTGTTTTCCCTGTCATAAGGAAGTGTTCTTACGGTTGTATAACGAGGCCCGCAGTTCGTACAAACCGTAAAAGGATAATGGTAATATCTGGAAGCAGGATCGAAAATTTCTGATCTGCACTGTTCACAAATAGCCGTATCAGGTGGAATTATGGAATTTTCAAAAACCCCGGATTCACTTGGAACAATAATAAATTTTGAATAGCCGGAAAAAGGAACATCTTTGGATTTAATCTCGGTAACTTTAGCAAGAGGAGGCTTTTTTTCAGGGAGATCGCTAATAAAGCTTTCAAGCCTTTCTTTATTTCCTTCTATTAGAATCTCTACATGGTTTCCAAGATTTTTTACGTATCCGAAAAGCCCATGAGCTTTTGCAAGTTGATAGATAAAAGGGCGAAAACCGACGCCCTGTACTGTACCTGTTATATTGAGAAGCCTGGCTTCATTTTGCATATAAAACAAAGATTGATTTTTGACGTTAAAATAACTTTCCAATTAGAAAGAAAATTAAAAAAGAAGAAAAATGGAAAAATAAGAGATTTGAAAAAGAGGTTAAAAAGAATAATAAAGCAGTTAATTAAGAATAAAACAATTAATAGAGTATTAATAAAAAGATAAGAGAATTAACTAAAAAGAAAGGTCCAAACCTCAAAAATAAAATATATGCCTGAATTCGAAAATAGAAAAATTCAAAATCCAGGTCCTATAAAATTTGGATAAATCGTTTTTATGATGATAAGGAACCCCAAAATCATCATTAAAAGGGAGATCCGCCAAGCTATTTGTAGCAGACGGGCCTGATTCTGGGGTTCGCCTAACTTAAATACTGCTCTTTCAACCATATTTGGTCGATCGTCGCATGCTGCCATATTCAAATCAAACTTAATCTCTTATTTCATTCTTGCCTTGACTCTCTTCAACCTGAAAGTATTTTCCCTCTCCATCTCTTCAAGGGCGAAGCGGATAAATTTCATGGCTTCAACGAGTTCAGGAATTACCTTGAATTCGAGAGCGTTAACACGCCTCTTCGTCTTCTCGATTTCGTCAAGGAGCCTTTTCATTGTGGTTTCCAGCTCTGCGGCAGTAATAATTTTTTCCACCAGATCTTCATAGGAATCTGCTGCCTCATCAATATATGAGTTAGTACCAATAATACCATAACCTCTCTCATACATTGGTTTGCAGACGCCTGTAGAGCTAATCTTAGGCACCACTACACCCATGATATTTTTCCCTGACAGGGTAATCGCTGGGGATTCCTTAGCTGTAAAGGCTGTTGATCTAACTTCAATAATTCCGTTAACGGCAGAGGCTAAATTGATTCTTTCTTTACTTCTTTCGTAGGCAGCATCCAGCTCGGTTCTGACGTTCCTTGCTTCGTTAAGGATCTTGAAGAACTCAAGAATAAGACCATCTCTTTTCATCTTAAGGAGCTTGTGCCCACGTTCAGACAGCTTGATTCTGTTCTTGAGCTGGATCAACTCCGACCGAGTTGGTTTTACGTCCAGAGCCA
This sequence comes from Methanosarcina sp., assembly GCA_049706495.1. Classification (GTDB taxonomy): domain Archaea; phylum Halobacteriota; class Methanosarcinia; order Methanosarcinales; family Methanosarcinaceae; genus Methanosarcina. The sequence goes on from JBNAKO010000173.1 coordinate 26,883, forward strand.
TGACATCACGCCTTTCTGTGTGCAGGATGGTATTTCTGGATGTACTTATTGTCAATCCTACCCAGCTGGTTCTCAGGCAGGTGGGAGAGAATCTTCCAGCCAATTTCCAGAGTATCTACAATTGTCCTGTTTTCATTTCTTCCCTGATTGACAAATTCCCTCTCGAAAAGGTCGGCAAACTCGAGGAATTTGACGTCTCTTTCGGACAGGGCTTCCTTACCGACAATCGCGACCAGACCTCTCAGGTCACGCCCTTCTGCATAACCTGCAAACAGCTGGTCAGAAACTGCCTTGTGGTCTTCCCTCGTTTTCTCTGCGCCGATACCCGAGTTCATCAGCCTCGATAGAGACGGCAGCACATTGATTGGGGGATAGATACCTTTCCTGTGCAATTCTCTGGCAACCAGGATCTGGCCCTCGGTAATATACCCTGAAAGGTCAGGAATCGGGTGAGTAATATCATCACCTGGCATTGAGAGAATCGGAATCTGCGTAACTGATCCCTTGGCGCCCTTGACAATACCTGCGCGCTCGTAGAGAGTCGCAAGGTCGGTATACATGTAACCGGGATATCCACGGCGGCCAGGCACTTCATTACGAGCGGCACCCATCTGACGCATAGCCTCTGCATAGTTGGTGATGTCTGTCAGGATGACGAGCACGTGCATACCGTGTTCGTATGCCAGATACTCGGCTGCTGTAAGGGCCATACGTGGGGTGATCAGACGCTCAACTGCAGGGTCATCTGCAAGGTTCAGGAACACAACAGCCCTTTCCAGAGCTCCGGTCTTCTCAAAGTCACTCATGAAATACTGAGCTTCTTCATTGGTAATACCCATTGCTGCGAAAACTACTGCGAAAGCAGATTCGGATCCCGGCACAGCAGCCTGCCTGGCAATCTGCAGGGCAATTTCATTGTGTGGGAGACCTGATGCTGAGAAAATAGGCAGTTTCTGTCCACGGACGAGGGTATTTGTCCCATCGATTGTGGAGATGCCTGTCTGAATGAAATCCTTTGGAGGCAGCCTTGCATACGGGTTCATTGCAGCCCCGTTGATGTCCAGCAGCTGATCGGGTATAATCCTGGGCCCTCCATCCAGAGGTTCTCCTGAGCCAGAAAGGATTCTTCCAAGGAGGTCAATGGATGCAGGCAGTTTAAGGGTTTCTCCAGTGAATATTACACCGCAATCCTTGTCAAGCCCACCTGTACCTTCGAAAACCTGGACAACCACAATGTTCTTGGAAGTATCAAGCACCTGGCCTCTGCGAACAGTCCCATCGGGCATTTTAATATTAACGATTTCCTGGTAACCTACAGGCTCAGTTTTCTCGACGAAGAGAAGAGGGCCTGCAATCTGATTGATTGTCTTGTACTCTTTTGCCATGCTTATTTACCTCCCAGAGCTGCGAATTCCTTGTCCATTTTTGTGAGGACAGCAGCCATATTACCTTCGAAGTCTTCTTCGAACCTTATTTTGGGAAGGTCGTTCTTGGCTTCCAACTTGACAAGTTGTGAAACGAGTGCACCTGATTTCAAGGCATCGTTTGCCATGTCTGCAAACTTCATTATGGCCTTCATCAAAGCATACTGTTTTGTGAACGGGCTGTAGGTATCTATTGGGTGGAATGCGTTCTGCTGCAGGAAAACTTCCCTTACCATACGGGTAACTTCAAGCAGGAGCTGCTGTTCGTCAGGAAGAGAGTCTGAACCGACAAGCTGTACGATTTCCTGCAGTTCGGATTCGACCTGCAGCATATCCATTGCCCTTTCCCTCATAGCGACGAAGTCGGGAGCCACGTTAGCATCAAACCATGGATCAAGGGTTTCTTTATACAGGCTGTAGCTGGTCAACCAGTTAATTGCAGGGAAGTGACGCCTCTGAGACAGCTTTGCATCCAGAGCCCAGAAAACCTTTACGATACGCAGAGTGTTCTGAGTTACAGGCTCTGAGAAGTCACCGCCAGGTGGAGATACTGCACCGATAGCAGTAACTGAGCCTTCCTCACCACAAAGGGCCTGAACAACACCGGCACGCTCATAGAATTCGGCCAGCCTTGCAGACAGGTATGCCGGATAACCTTCTTCACCAGGCATTTCTTCTAGACGGGAGGAGATTTCTCTCATGGCTTCTGCCCATCTGGAAGTAGAGTCTGCCATCAGGGAGACGTCATATCCCATGTCACGGTAGTATTCTGCAAGTGTGATCCCTGTGTACACAGATGCTTCTCTTGCAGCCACTGGCATGTTTGATGTATTGGCGACAAGAATAGTACGTTCCATGAGAGGCCTTCCTGTTTGCGGGTCTTCTAGATGCGGGAAGTCCCACAGAACGTCTGCCATTTCATTTCCACGTTCTCCACAACCGACATAGACCACAATCTCGGTGTCACTCCACTTTGAAAGCTGCTGTTGGGTAACGGTCTTGCCTGAACCGAAAGGTCCGGGGATTGCAGCCGTGCCTCCTTTTGCTACAGGGAAAAATCCGTCAAGGATTCTCTGCCCTGTGACCAGGGGCCTGCTGGGAGTAAGTTTTTTCTTAACGGGCCTTGGTCTTCTGACAGGCCACCTATGCATCATTTGTAGTTCTGTACCGTCAGTTAAAGTACAGACAGTATCCAGAACAGTGAAGTTTCCGCTCTTAATATCTGCAATTGTGCCTGATTTGTCAGGGGGCATCATGATCTTGTGTTCAATGTTTACTGTTTCCTGAACAACACCGATCACTTGTCCGCTATCTATGAAATCTCCTTTTTTAGCTACAGGCTTAAATTCCCAGAGTTTCTGGTGGTCTAGCCCATCTGCAGTGATACCTCTGCCAATGAAACCGCCCGTCCTTTCAAGCAGAACGTGCAGTGGCCTTTGAACTCCATCATAAATACTTGAAAGAAGACCTGGACCAAGCTCCACAGCAAGAGACATACCTGTAGTGAAAACGGGCTCCCCAGGCCTTACGCCTCCTGTTTCTTCGTATACCTGGATGATGGTCTTTTCACCTACTATCTGGATGACTTCGCCCATCAGCCCTTGATTACCGACTTTGCAAAGGTCATACATCTTTGCATCCAAGCCAACGGCTGTGACAACAGGCCCAGACACACGATAAATTTCACCTTTTACTTCCACAGATCAACACCTACCGCTTGTTTTATTTTTTCTCTTAAACTCATTGAGCCTGTTCCACTTCCTCCAAGGGCTACCACTGTAGGCTGGACAGACTCATTCAAGTTTTTCCTTAGAACTTCCGGCAGATTACTAATGTCATCATTATGCATTACAAGAATCCCGACACTCTTGTCTTCAAACACAGATCTTACCGCGGATTCAGTAGTCGTGAGATCAGTGGTTTCATAAACCTTATTGATACCAGCCAGCCTGAATCCTGTAACAAATTCACTCTTTCCGATCACTGCTAAATCCATTAAATAACCACCAACTGGTCTTTGATTAACTCATCACTGAGGCCAGTTTCTTTACCTCTGAAGATAATCCGGAGGTTATTGACCTCATTATTTTTATGAATAATATAGTCCAGAATAGGTACAACTGTAATCGGAGATACATGCGAAAGAATGGTTGAAGATTCAAGATAATACCTTGTGAGCCTGCTCTCAAGAATTGTCAGAGAAGTTATATCCTGACCAGTTACGCCTGAAATTACATCCCAGTATTGAGTTCTTTGGAGCTCATTAATAAAATCTTCATATGGGAGAGGCGCCAATTTCTCGGGCTTTAACTCGAGACCACCTTCAATCATGTGCGGCATGATTTCATCAAGCTGCCCAACCCCTGCTCTTTTCAGTCTGAAAAGGTTAATTAAGTTCTTAACATCTATTTCCAATCTGACAACCTTAGCAAAGAGTTTGCGGTCCTTGGATCTTGGTTTTCCGATTGCTAAAAGCAGATCTGAGTAATATAACTTGTCAAGTTCGTTTTCTATAGCTGCCAAGTTAGTTCCGTCAAACTGCTGCAGCAGGGGGTAGTATTCAGAATTCTTCAGGGCCTCAATGATTTCTTGGTATGTGGCCTTAGTTGCGAGTTCTGACAGGAAAGTATAAGTAAACTCTCCGGCAGCAATCAGAGACTCTTGGATTTCGTCAACGGATGCGTTGAAGACTTTACCACGGAGAAGCGTTTTTATGTTCCAGATATCGTACCTTTTCAGGTATGCGACAATTAGATAGTTAAGGTCTCCTGAGGTGATCCTTACCAACTTATCGTAAGTGAGCGCAAGATTCCTGTTCAATGCATGTTCTGCCAAATCGCCGCCACTGTACCTCATTGCCAGCTCATCAACGTCGTTTTTGTATTCAGACTCTTGGATAAAGCGGGTAATTTCGTCAATCCCCATGTTAAGTAGCCGGGGATATGTTTCTTTAGGAAGCAGCTTACTCTTCATCGCGCGGACACGGGTTACGGCATAAGCATAATTAGAACTGCCTTTTTTCTTTTTATCGGATTTTCGTGAGGGTTTTTGTCCCCAGAGTCTCTCCAAAAGCCGCATCGAACATCACCCGTACAAAATATCAGAGATCTGCTTCAACGAACGCTCATATACGTTATTCAGGATTGAATCATATGTGTAATCTAACCTGACCGTTCTGTCCTCGTTTTCCAGAACAATGCCGCCAATAGCATCAATATTACCAGCATAATCTAAAGAAGTTAATTTCCTGACAGCTTCTTCTGATTCTTTAGAAGAATATATTCTGGAACCTTCTGCTTCATGTTTTTTGATAATATGTTTCAAGAGCTCTTCTTTTTTGGATGCCGGCATTGACTTGATTTGTTCAATAGTTTGATTATAAACTTTATCTAGAAGCTCTTTACGCCTGTTAAGCGTGATTCTTTTCACTTCCAGGTTTGCACTTGATATAACCTGCTGGTGCAGATTTTGGAGGTCCTCTTCTGCCTTGGCAAGGCTGTCTCCGAGCATCTTCTTCTGTAATTCTTTAGCTTCATTTATGATCTCGGAGGCCTTTGCATCGCCTTCGGTTTTTATACGGGAAACCTCAGCTCTTGCACCCTCCTGGATGTCTTTTACAACGATCTCTAGTCCCATGCTTACACCTCCAAATAAATTTAGAGCAAAAAAGTGCTCTAAAGTCCAGAGCAAAAACTCCAGACCGCTTAGAGTGCAACGATACCTAAAGGGGGAACTTAGAGCATTTTACCGCTTTAAGCTCCCCGGTAAGTAAAAAAAAGCCCAAGTAGGCTTAAAGCAATGCTCTAAGAAATTTAAGAGCGGATGCTCTTAAATTTAAGCAGAATTGATAAGCAATGCAACGACGAGACCGAAGATAACAATGGTTTCTGGAATGACAGTAAGGATCAAACCCTTACCGAATAATCCTTCGTTTTCTGCCATTGCGCCGATTGCTGCTGTACCGATATCTTTTTCA
>JBNAKO010000174.1:0-39990 GCA_049706495.1 Methanosarcina sp.
TTGTCCCAGCTGTACTGGCTATCCGAACCGCCTGTAAAGACAATTTTCTTTGGATCCGTAAATGGAACGGTTTCACCCTCTACTGGTGCAAGGTCATTGGCAGTGTTCTGGTAGAAAGAGTGAGCAGTACTTTCTGTGACTTTATCCGGATCAAATTCCTTGTATTCGAGATTTCCTGTTACTACACCTGAGGTGAAAACGCGGTCTCCTGCAGGGCTCCTCGGATCATATCCGTCTTTTGGCTTGTAGTATCCACCGTATGCAACGAAGCAGATCTTTGAGGGGTCCTTATATCCACCAATTGTGTCGTGTTTTAGGCTTGCCGGAAGGCCAAGTAGAGTTTCTCCTACAAGTTCGGAACCGAAAGCTGCATAGAACTCAACATCTCCCCAGCCTGCGGCTTTTGAGAAGTCATTGGAAGTAGTTGATTTGTCGATAAGGCCCTGGAGGTGTTCAGCAACAAAGCTTACTGCTTTTTGGGGAGAGCTTGCCTTGTAAGTATTTTCAATCCAGGTATCGAATGGGACTTTTAAAGTATGATTGGATACGAAGTCCATAACCTGCAGATAGTAAGTGGAAAGTTTGGTTATATCTGCAACAGTGGCCGGATAGGTGTATCCACCTGGATAAAGGGATGATGGACCAGGCATTCTACCAGCAATAAGTGCAATAGCTTCCTGAAGGCGCTTCTTTTCAGGAAGTGCTGCGAGATAGGAACTTCCTACAGGTACAGCTACTCCATCCATCTTGTAGTTGATTGGGGCAAATCTTCCAACCATCTCATTCCAGACTGCGTTTCCGGTGTCTCCGAGTGGAGTAAGGACATTTTTGTATGCCGGGTTCGCAAGGTCAGGGCCAAAGAGGACATATATGTGAGTTGCATGGCTTGCAACCATGTTCAGGCCCTGGAAGATGTTCCTCATTACAAGGGCATCTTTTGGAACCTGATCAGCCACACCATAAAGGTCATCAAGGGCATTTGTGGCTGTCAATCCATGAGAAAGAGGACAGACTCCGCAGATTCTCTGAGTAAGAAAAGCTGCGTCTCTTGGATCCTGCTTTTGCAGGATGCGCTCAAAACCTCTGAATATAAGGGATGATGACTGGGCATCAGTAATAACACCATTAGCATCTACTTCAGTGGATATACGCTGATGTCCTTCAATTCTGGTTAAGGGATCAACTGTAACGTTTACCATTTTTCACTCACTCTCCTTTCATTCTCCTTACAGCATGTATACCTGCGGCAAGTGCGGCTGCTCCGACTGCCACTTTAGCTACTGTATCAATATTTGCTCCAGCAATTCCTACATCTTCGCGTTCAACGTACAGCGGCCTTGAACTGTCTGGCCATCCGGGATCCACGCAGTTAATGCATGGGCCTCCTGCCTGGGTACACATGCTTACAGAACCATTCCATCTGCGAATTCCACAGTCTGCGTGAGCATAAGGAGCTTTACAGCCTAATTTCCACAGGCACTTTTCTCCACCAACTTCGGTATCGAATTCTCCACGGTCATAGTATCCGCGGCGTGGGCAGTTTTCGTGCACGGTGTGATCTGGGGGATAGAAGACTTTTGGCCTGCCGTAATCATCCAGAAGGGCTGGAAGGTCATCAGGGACTTTAATCTTTCCAAGAATTACTGAGCCGAGGGTAAGAAGTACCCAGTCAGGGTGAGCAGGACAACCAGGAATATTAATTACCGGTTTGTCAATGTTTAATTCCTGGAGCATACCGCCTTTAGAATCTTCCTTTGCAAAAGCTACTCCTCTGTAGTCAGTATCCTTAGCAACATCACTATCTGCAGAGGTGATTCCTCCGTATGCAGCACATGTGCCTACTGCAACGATAGCATTTGCGTTCTTTGCAGCTTCTCCAAGGGTATCCTTGAAAGTCTTGTCTCCAATAACCAGGTAGCGTCCTGAACCATCCGGACCGTTTGGAATTGCGCCTTCAACTACCAGGATATAATTGCCTTCTTTGTAAGCTTCTTCGAGGAGAATTTCAGAGTTAAGCTCAGAAGTGTTTACAAGCTTACCATCATTCCAGATTCCCTGCTGTGCCATGATGGTCTCATGGAAAACAAGATTAACATTGAGCTTTTGTAGTGCCTGTACAAGATCAGGATTTCCTGCATTTAAGACCGATTCGGAACAGCCTGTGCACTCGGAACCATGGAGCCAGATAAGTTTTGTCTCTGCGAATTCAAGTGCCTGTACAATCTCAGTTTTGTAGGTGCCAATGAACGTAGACGCTCCAAGCACAGCTACAGCCTTCATGAAAGTACGTCTGTCCATTTTTAAGAAATCCACACTATCCAGTGAACGGACAAGATTTTTGATTTTAGTACTCATCTCTACCACATCTTGATTTTACCCAAATTTATTTATTTAAAAGAAAATATAGATTAGATGTTCACTATTATTATATAAATGCGCAGATAAATTTACAGTTAATGTTTTCAATGTGGGAATAGTATATAAGGTTTTTTACTTGGAATGATAAATATATTAGTTGGGAAAGGATTACCAGCTTAAATATGAAAAAAATATAAAAAACTTAATAAATTAATACTGTATATTTTAGTGCATTATAATCCTGAAAAATACCTTCTTTAAGCTTAAATTAATTTAAGAAGGAAAAATAATTCAGAAACTAGTTTCACCTAAACATGGAAAACTTTCGAAATGGTAAGAAAAAGTATTCAAATATATATTTTTATTAAGAAATATTAGTAAGAATCTCAGGAAAATTCATAAATATAAAATACTTGAATAAAACAGTTTTCCTTAAAATTCGCTTTATAATGAATGTGCAAAGAGATGATTTTATAAGGGAGTTTTCAAAAAAGAAAGATTACTGGAGTATTTTTTCTACAAAAAGATTTTCGAAAAATTAGGGATTATTACTAATTAATTTATATATTTTAGAAATAATATAGTTCAGATTCTAACAAATTGAAGTTTTGGACTTAAATAAAGCAAATTTTAATGATTTTCCAGATCTAACTCAAAAACATTTCTAAATTATACAGACAAAACAATGAAGCAAAAAGGTTATAAAATAGAACTTTAAAACTGCAAACAATCAATTTTATCTGAGTTTAATTTAAAACTTAGAGTCTAATTTTTCCATTAAAATCCACTTTTTTTCTTCTGTAATCAAATTAAATAAAAACATTTTTGGGAAATAAGATAAAATAAAGAATAAAAATTAAAATGATAATTTCCAGAATTTTACAAAACGAAAATAAATAGTCAAAAATCCCAAAGTTAATTAGAAATTAGAATAATTATGAATGACAAAATTCGATAATTATATAAAGCAAAATATAATATATGAGTAGAAAATAATATTAAAGGGAGTAAATATAAATATTTAGTTTTAATGAGGACCTTTATTTATTAACGGATTAAAATCATAAATTTTCTTCATTAAGACTATATAATACTGTAATACAATGTGTTTAATATGTTTTTGACAGAAAAATAGATTAAATTTCAGATATTGCGCCAGATAAATTTTATTAAATCAATGTTAATATTCGCACATTAATTAAATCACACAAATAGTATTAAACAATAATTATCAGGCTAATCCTGGTATAATACTGATCAACAATACTGATCAACAGGTGTTAATTAAACAGATTATTAAAACAGATTAGCCTATCAACCATCTATATTTTAAAAGAAAAAAGTTCGAGGCAACATGTGTATAGCTATTCCTGGAGAAATTAAATCGATCGTAAACGAAAACACCGTAGTTGTCGATATGGGCGGGATATGCAGAAATGTAAATATGGATCTTCTTGGAGGAGCCAGCGAAGAAATGCTCGGAAAACATGTTCTGGTACATGTGGGATACGCAATATCCGAGATCTCTGCAGAAGAAAGTGAAGAGACAATGCGCCTTCTCAAGCAGATAGCTGGGTTAGAAGACATAGAAACTTTCGAAGAGCCTGCCGAATCCCCCTGAGAAAAGGGCTGGTAGAAATGGAAAACGGAAGTTCTGCCCCAATGGCAGAAGTTCAGGATCTTGAAAAAAAGCTTCTTGAGAGAATAAAAGCCTCAGAGGTTTCGCTCCGTATAATGCATGTCTGCGGGACGCACGAGCGGACTATAGCAAAGTTTGGCTTAAGAAGTGTACTTCCTGAAAATATAGAGGTAATAAGCGGACCTGGATGCCCGGTTTGCGTTACTCCTGAAGAAGACGTTAATGTTGCAATTGCGCTTGCTAAAAGTGGGGTAACAGTTGTTACTTTCGGGGACATGATGCGAGTCCCGGGTTCAGCCGAAAGTTTGCTCGATGCTAAGTCCGGAGGTGCAGATGTAAGGATGGTCTACAGCATTGACGATGCAATTGCACTTGCAGAAAAAAAGCCAGAACTTGAGGTAGCCTTTTTCGGAATAGGGTTTGAGACAACTGTACCTGCTAATGCAGCCGCTCTTTTAAGAAAAATCCCGGAAAATTTCAGTCTTCTCGCTTCCCAGAAGCAAACACCCCCTGCAATAGAACTTCTAGCCAGAGACACAAATGTTGATGCTTTCATTGCTCCCGGGCATGTAGCAACTATAATAGGCACAAAACCATTTGAGCCTCTTGCTGCGAGGGGTTTTCCAGTAGTTGTTAGCGGATTTGAAGCCAGGGATATTCTGCTTGGCATAAACCTTCTCCAGACACAGATTGAAGAAGGGATATCAAGGGTAGATAATGGCTACCCAAGAGCTGTGAAACCTGAAGGAAACCTGATTGCCCTGAAAATAATGGATAAAGTCTTTGAGACTTCAGAGTCAGAGTGGAGAGGTATCGGGAAAATAGAAAATTCGGGCCTGGCACTCAGGAAAGAGTTCGAGGATAGAGATGCAGCAAAAAAATATGAAGACCGCTATATCTCCGCACTTGAGGAAGTCCGGAAGAAAGCCGAAGGCAAAGACAAAAAACGCTGTATCTGTGCAGCTATCCTTACAGGAAAAGCAAAACCTTCCCAGTGCCCTAACTTCCAGAAGGCCTGTACCCCAAAAAGTCCTGCAGGGCCCTGTATGGTAAGTCAGGAAGGAATGTGTTATAACTGGTTTAGATATTCAAGGGAGCGATAAATTTGCATGAACTTTCAATTGCCTATGAAATGCTGGAACAGGTAATCGCTACTGCTAATGCCCACGGGGCTTCAGAGGTCAAAAGTGTTACCCTGCAAATAGGAAATTTATCCCATACAAACCCTGAACAATTAAGTTTCTGTTTTAATGCTATTGCCGGAGGCACTATTGCCGAAAATGCCAAGTTTGTTATAGAAAAGGTTCCACCTTCTCTTGTGTGTGAATGTGGGTATAGTGGAACTCTTGATGAAAAAGAACTACGGGAAGCTGGGAACTTCACTAGTGAACTTCTCCTTTATGTAGCCGCTATAGAATGTCCGGTCTGTAGAAAACAGGCCCAGATTGAAGGCGGAAGAGAATTGATAATTAAAAGCATTGAAATTGAAACTGAAGAAGAAAGAGAAAATAAAGTTGAAGATAATGCAGAAGCTAAAGAAGCTTGAATAAAACGAATAAACTAAATAGATGACTTTAAAAATTCTCTACTTAAAACCCTGAAAACCCTAAAAGCTGATTAATCAAATGAATGAAATGAAATTTAATCAGGTCTGGGAAGATTTAAAATCATTTAAATAAAAGTTTCAATTTTAAGCTAGAAGGAAAAACTACCCCCAAATAAAAAGAAATTCCAGAATTTCCCCAAAAATAATCTCCAAGTGATCTTTATGTTAATGCACGTTATCAATATGGGACACGATGTTTTCAAGGCAAACGACAAAATCGCTGAGAAAAATAGAAAAAAACTTGACAAACATCAGGTCTTTTCGGTAAATATTATGGGAGCAATCGGCTCAGGCAAGACTACCTTAATAGAAGAAGCAATAAGACAGCTTAAAGATAAATACAGGATAGCAGTAATTGCAGGCGATGTAATTGCAGAAATGGATGCTTTAAGGTTCAGAAAGCTTGATGTCCTTACAATTCCTGTAAATACCGGAAAGGAATGTCACCTGGATGCAAAACTTGTAGAAAAAGCCCTGGATCAAATCGACCTTGAGAATATAGATCTTCTCTTAATAGAAAACGTAGGCAATTTGATCTGCCCTGTGGATTTCAAACTTGGAGAGCACCTGAGAGTAGTAATCGTCAGCGTAACCGAAGGAGACGACATTATCCTCAAGCACCCTATGATTTTTAAAACTGCAGAACTTGCAGTTATAAATAAAGTTGATATCGCAAATGCTGTTGACGTTGATGCTGAGAAAATGCGTGAGGATATCCTGTCTTTAAACCCGGATGTGCCTGTCCTTCTTACTTCAAAACATAGCTGGGAAAGCCTTGAGACCTGGATTGGTTTTATAGAAATGGGTCTTAAAAAACAGCAGGAATAACTTCTAGAAAGAAAAGTAAGGTTACCAATCGCTGATAAGCAAATTAAAAGAAAATGTTTCAAAACAGAAAGAATTTAATGCGGAAAGTGAGCAAAAAATGAAACCCACCACAATTTCTCTTGAACACGGTGCAGGCGGAGAAGCAATGCAGGCACTCATTGGAGAGATAATCCTTAAAAACTTCCGCAATAAAAGTGCAGGTTCTATTGGGCTTGAAAGTCTTGATGACGGCTCAACTGTTAAACTTGAGAATTATTCTCCTGCATGCGAGTTAGTAATGACTACTGACAGCCATGTTATAACTCCTGCTTTTTTCCCGGATACAAATATTGGAAGGCTTGCAGTTGCAGGCACAATAAATGACCTTACGGTTATGGGAGCAAAACCGCTTGCTCTTACCTGTGCAGTAATAGTCCCTGAAGGTTTCCCTCTTGAGGATTTTGAAAAAATAATTAAGACAATGGATGAGACTGCTGCCGAAGTTGGAGTTCCTATAATTACAGGTGACACAAAAACCGTTGAAAAAATAGCTCTTGACTCGATTATTTTAAATACCGCAGGCCTGGGAATTACAGATAGCCCGGTCCGGGATTCGGGCCTGACCTCAGGTGATAAAATCCTTGTTACAGGAACAATTGGGGATCATGGGATTTCCCTTATGGCCCACAGGGAAGGCTTTGACTTTGACACAGACCTTGTTTCTGATTCTGCCCCGCTCTGGAAAATGATCGAACCTCTTCTAAAACTCAGAACTGCAGACGGAAAGCCTGTTGTAACAGCAATGAAAGATCCTACCCGCGGAGGACTTGCAAATTCCCTCAATGAGATGGCAGCTAAATCTGGAGTTGGAGTTCTTATTGAAGAAGACTGGATCCCTTTTAAACCTGCAGTTTCTGCAGCCTGCGAGATGCTTGGACTTGACCCTCTTGAGGTTGCAAATGAAGGAAAAGCAATTCTTGGAGTCAGACCCGGCTTTGAAGAAGAAGTTCTCGCAATCCTCAGACAGCACCCTTATGGGAAGAATGCAGCTTTAATCGGAGAAGTCTCTGGCAATAAAGGAGAAGTAGTCCTTAGAAACCGTTTTGGCGGCATGCGTTACGTAGATGTACCTGCAGGAGACCCGATTCCAAGGGTCTGCTAAGTGAAGATGTTCTTAGAAAGAATTTATTACTAGAAAGAATTTACGCATATTTTGTTAATTAGGGATTCTCATAGATCCCCGAAATTACTTTTTTTAACTTTAGTTTTTGGGATTTTTTTCTAAATTTTATCTTTCTATCCATTATCACTCTATCCATTATTTCTCTATTCATTGTTTCTCTATTCATTATTTCTCTCTATTATTTTATTTATTCCTTTATTTTTTTACTTCTGCATTGTCTTTTTTATTTCCATTATTTTATTTCTTTTAAAATCTAATTACTTGCTTTTAAAATCTATTCCCTTGAAATTTTTTCTTTTCAAATTTCTATATGCAATTTTTATAAAAAGAAATTTCAACTTGAACAATTAATTTTGGAATTAGACAAAAATATTTATAGAAGTGACTAATAAATAAGTATACAAGTTTACAAATTTTATACACGTTTTCATTAAAAGAAAGGTTTGGGATTAAACATGTAAAATTGATTTTCTACTAAAGAAAGATTTTAGAATAGAAGAAGAATCGAGGAATCCAGTTGGGATTTATTTCATGCCTTTTAATTTATTATAGTACTGATATATGAGGTATAATAGAATCAGTGGTTGGAACTTTTATCCGGCTTTTATTTTAACAGCAGTAAATTTTACATTTAGGGCGTGTACAGGGAAAAAACAAGCAGATCCTTTGGTGTATTCTATGAATTCATATGAATTATATAATAGACTTTAGCTAAAACAAAAAATTCTGATACGAAAAATAAAATATTTTGATACGAGAAATAAAATAAATCTCAAATCAAAACTCAATTTATAGCTTATTTTAATGATACTGGAACCTGTAGATCTTATTTTTACAGGTTCTAAATATCAAAAAATAAATCTAATGCTAGAAAAGAACTAAAAAAATACAGAAACGAAACACATAAAGGAAACACGGTGAATTGAAAGAAAACATTCTAAAAGATGGTGAAATATAATGATAACAGGTTTTAAGGGTAAAATTCCAAAAATCTCAAAAACTGCTTTTATTACATCTTCTGCAGATGTAATTGGCGATGTTGAAATTGGAAATAATTCAAGTGTATGGTTTAATGCTGTACTTCGCGCAGATAAAAACAAAATAAAAATCGGGAAAGGAACAAGTATCCAGGATAATGTTGTAATTCATGTGGATCCCCAGAATGGAGTCCAGGTTGGAGACAATGTGTCAATAGGACACGGGGCAGTACTTCATGGATGTAGAATAGGGGATAATGTGCTCATAGGAATGAACTCTACAATACTAAATGGAACAGAAATAGGAAAAAACTCCATTGTGGGAGCAAACGCATTAGTTTCAGAGGGAAAAAAGTTTCCTGAAAATAGTCTGATAGTTGGGGTTCCAGGAAAGGTAAAAAGGCAAATTCAGGAGAGTGAAATTACATCCATAACAGAGAATGCCCAGGAATATGTTGAACTTGCTGAAGAATATAAGAAGCGAGCGGAAGTTCAATGGCCAACATACGAATCGGCTAAATTAAAATAATGACTTAAGGTAAATTTTAGATAAATTGTAGACAAAGTGTAGCTTAAAAGGGGGGTTAAACACATAAGAAGTCTAATTATAATCGGACCTCTTTATATCATGAGAATTTAATAAGCCTTTATTTTCGTGGATATTTAGTATCCAGATTTTTGATTAAATTATTTGCATTTTCAGAATTTATGGATTTTAGAAGTGAACTACCCCTCCCTGCTTTCTAATGAAAGCGAGGAAGGAGCTTCTTGCTTCGTCCCTCGAACTTCTGTTCACAAGTCCACAAGCCCATCCCCTGCGTTCCACAGGTGTCAAATCAAATTATATAACTATTAGATTTTGATCTTGAAGAGAGAATTTCTTGATATTGATTGCAGCATTGATGTCTCTATCATGTTTAGTTTTACAATCAGGACATTCCCATTCTCTATCTTTCAAGGCCAAAGATAGATTATAATAACCACAAATGTTACATATCTTTGAAGAAGGCTCAAATTTTCCGATCCTTAGAATAGTTTTTCCTAACCATTCAGCTTTATATTCTAACTTTGTTATGAAGCTTGCCCATCCTGCATCTGAAATTGACTGAGCTAAACAGTGATTTTTTACCATACCTTTAACATTCAGAGTTTCCAGCGCAATAGCTTGGTTCTCGCACACTAGCTTTTTACTTAGTTTATGCTGAAAATCGTTTCTCTGATTGCTAATAATTTCATGAATTTTTGAAAGATGATGCCTAGCTTTGTCTCTATTTTTTGAACCTTTTTCTTTTTTACTCACTCTTCTCTGCAAGCATTTCATTCTTTTCAAAGAATTTCTAAGGTAGTTTGGATTCTCAACTTTTTCACCATTAGAAAGAATTGCAAAATCTTTTATACCTACATCAATTCCTATGGTACTTGATTCTCCAAATTTGTATTTCTCAGGCAATTCTTTTCCATCATCAACAAGAATAGATATGAAGAACTTTCCGGTACTCAATTTTGAAATAGTTGCAGTTTTCATTTCACCTTCAAATCTTCTGTGAAGAACTGCCTTTACTTCTCCAATCTTAGGAAGCTTGATAATATTTCTATCAAAATCTACAGTATAATGTTGTGGCATTTGATAAGATTGTATTGGATTTTTCTTAGATTTGAACCTTGGGAATCCGGTTTTTTCTCTGAAGAATTTTGTAAATGCCGATTCAACATTGACTAAAGAAGCAAGCAAAGCTTGAGAATTGGCTTTTTTCAGCCATTCATTAGAAGGTTTTACTTCATGAACTAATATTTTTTGTAAGTCAAATCTTGATATTGATTTCTCTGATTGTTGATAAGTTTTTATCTTCTGTTCTAAAGCCCAATTATAGACAAATCTACATGCACCAAAATGAACATTTATAAATTCTTCTTGATCTTTTTCAGGGTAGATTCGGTATTTATAGGCTTTCAACATACTACAGTTTATATGTTTTAAAGGAATATATATATTTAGCTAAAAAATAGTTAAATAAGTTTAAAAGTGAAATTAACTATTGTGCGAAGCTTCGCTGTCATCCCCCACCTGCCGGATCTGATGATCTGTCGAGGAAGGGGACTTCTCGCTGTGCCTCAGCGCTCCCAGAGTTAAATCTAATTTTTCTTCTTTTCTGTTATTTCCTCTTTAGATTGAGGCGAACCGACACATATAAGGAAAGCAAGGCCTGCTACCGCCAGATAAGCTGCAAAAATTCCGACTCCCAGTTCTGAAATGTGTCACGCAACATTTGGTTTTTATATTTACTAAATTCAAAGGGTTTATTAAATTCCACAGGTTTGTTGTCAGATTCCTGGCCCTTTATATCAGCCATCCACCAGGAAAGATAAGTAGATTTTTCAATTCCATCCTCATTAAGAAAAAAAATCATAGGATTAATTAAAGTTTAATAATAATATCGGTCGACCCTTCAGTTTTCTCTATATTTAAAGATATTGCGCCAGAGTTTACTTTTTATAAAGTATGAGTATATTTTATAAAAAATCCTGACCATTTTTTGACTTGAAATCTGGATCTCATTTTCAAGTCCGGATTTTTCAAGATTTATTTTCCCACTAAATGTCATGGTATTCTGATCCACCTGAGGAATCATGTTCTTTCTTAAAAGAGAGGAGTCCAATCCTCTGGCATCCAGAACGTCTGCTACGGAATTTAGTATAGATTTTTCTATACTATTCTGTATCATATTAAGGTCCTGGGCGTCAAAATATTTTTTACAGTCAGTAAGTGCAATTTCTTCTCTAAAAGTCTTTTTTAATCCGTAATTATAAAGCTCGCCTCTCCGGATCTGTCCATAACGTAAAGCTCTCTCGTCAATATCACTCTCTTTGTTCCGGTACAATCTAATTATCATCAAAACTGTGTAACTCAATAAGGCTACAGGCACTATAAGGCTTGGAGCTAAAAGTATGTAAGCTGTACTGAAAAAGAAAGCATAAAAAAAGGGCTTTAAAGTAAAGGCACTTTTGTTTATTGGATATTTGTCTATATCGTATATATCTTCGTTAACAGGGGGTAATAAATAAAAAGAGTATTCAGCAAAAATTTCCTTTCCTACTTTTGAGAATCTAACAAATGCAGACAAAAGAATAGATCGGACCCTATCGTGAAACCTTATGCTAATATAAGCTCGATAATCTTTGAGTATATCCTTATGTCCTTCAGGAAATAATGTATCAGGCTTAAGGTATGCAATCGGATCCCCGGTATTCTCGTGAAACAAAAATTTATGCTTATATATTTCATCACCGTCTGCAAGCAAGAAACAACTTACTGAAGTATTAGGGAGCCGTTTGTTTTTTACTCCTTCCCGTACTGCTTTATACAAAGCTTTTAACAACTGACTGTCTTTTTCAGAAAGGACATATTCAGGTTGAGAAGCAGGATTATTTTGTTTATCTAGAATATCTGGATATAATTCTGATAAATTAATTATAAAGTTTCTACCCCTGATTCTGTATCCTGCCCCCAGAAAAGGAAAATAATCTTCAAATACTATGACGTTTTGCCCCATGTAATCAGATTTATTCTGGATTTCCTCTATATCTTTGGATTTTTCCTTATTTTCTTTTATTGCAGCTCTACTGAGGTTGTAATAAGGATTAAAGGCTTTTCTGGAGAAATTATTTAATGCAATATGCATATCATATGAAGGTTTTAAAGCCAGGATAAAAATAGCGGGCACCGAGAACATAGAAGATAGAACCGGATCCTGAAAAAGAAACATTGCTAGTAAACCTAAAAGCGAAAGGATTATGGGAATTATAGTAAGCACGAGATGATATCTGCAGGCTGCTTTAGCGTGTTTATTAACTAAATCAATATTAAATTCAAATTCTGGGCTTTTTCCTTTAAATGGGGATCTCTTAAGCCTTTTAGAAATCCTACGGGCCTCGAATAAGCCTCCTGAATATAGTTTTGCACATACAAGCCTGGTTGAGCGATATTCTCTGGCATTAGCCTCGGCATTATCCTTATTTTCACCACTACCTTTAATTTTATTGGTTATTTGATCTGTACTCACAATCCCACTTTATTTAAATTTGTTAAATTTACCTTATATAAAATATTAAACAATTACTTAGCCAGATGTCACTTGAATATAATAATTTTCCTATCTTAAACGATTTCAAGTAATTGTAAAATCAAACTTAATAAACCGGATGGAAAACATTAATAAAACCCTGATATACTAAAAAATATTGAACTTTTTATCGGACTTTATCGAAATATATAAAAACTCGCCAAACTCTGTCGAGAGCCATCTAAATCCATTGAAGTTGTTATGATCTTATATTTGAAAGGGGGAAAATACTTTATGCAAAAAATGCTAAATTTAATCTGTGATTAAAATGGAAACTTCGATTATTTTAAGACTGACTTTATCATTTTTTGTTTTATGCCTTATATGTGCAGCAGCGTCAGCAGGAACAACCACTAAAGTCAATCCCCATATAGGAAATACCTATATGATAGGTGGCGACGGCAAATTAATTTCTCTTGTAAATTATAATGATGCGACAAACACAACCTATGCAGACCTGGTAAAATTTATAAAAGCCGACAAAACAGACCAGAAAAAATACACTTCGAGCTATGTATGTTCTGATTTTGCAGAAGATGTACATAATAATGCAGAAAAAGCAGGGATTAAAACTGCATGGGTTACAGTTGAGTTTAAAAGCGGACCTGGACATGCCTGCAATGCGTTCTATACGACTGATAAAGGGCTCGTATTTATTGACTGCACAGGATCTCCAAAACAGAAAGGTTCTTTTGATAAAATCTTAAGGTTAAAAGTTGGAAAGACACTTACTGCGAAGTCCCTTTATTCTCCTGAATATAAATTTTCAAGTATGGGTATCGTTAAGAAATACAAAATATACTGGTAATTTCTTCTTTTTCTTATATTTTTACTAGTGTTTTCTTTATTTTTTTAGGGTTTTTGGTGACGAATTAGATTAGTGGGTCTGGTTTATATTGTCAAAGACAAAATAATTTGTCAGATAAGTGAAGCTGAACTAAATGTCAAAAATAGACTTTAAAAAAGAGAATAAAGAGCTGTATAGTCCTTCTGCAAAGGGAATTACCCTTATAGAGGTTCCAGAAATGAATTTCTTAATGATCGACGGAAAAGGAGATCCCAATACATCACAGGACTATCAAACTGCGATAGAAGCTCTGTTCTCGGTATCTTATAAAGTTAAATTCATGTCTGAGAAAAAAAATTCGCAGGACTATGTAGTCTTACCTCTTGAAGGGCTCTGGTGGACTGAAAACATGGAAAACTTCAGTATTGAGGACAAAAGCGACTGGAATTGGACTGCAATGATCAGGCAACCTGAATTTATTACACCAGATCTGATAAAAGAGGCTGTAGCAGAAATAGAAAAAAAGAAAAATCTGCCTGCTCTTTCCAGAATAAGGTTTGAGAGCCTGAAGGAAGGATTGTCAGCCCAGATAATGCATATAGGTTCTTATTCTCAGGAAAAACCGACTATAGAGAAATTACATAATTTCATTAAAGAACACGGCTATGGATTTGATGGGAACAGGCCAGTGGAAAGACATCATGAAATATATCTTAGCGATTCACGCAGAACAACCCCTGAAAAACTCAAAACCATCATACGGCAGCCAATCAAAAAAATAAATTAAAAACAATCAAAAAAGTAAGTTAAAAAAATAGATTAAAAAGTAGACTAGAAAATAGATTAGAAATAAATCACAAGGTACTTTAAAAATCTCACTTTAGGAAAATTTTCCTCAATTATTCTCCTTAATTATTTTCCTTAATTATTGTTAGATTTTGTTAAATTTTGCTGATTAATTTTAACTACCTTATTTATATAATTACTTTTAAATGTTCTCAATTATCTGTTCTAATTACTCATTATTCTGTTTAGATCTGTCAAGGATTAAAGCTCTGAGTTTCAAAGTGTTCGAATTCTGGGAGTCAATTCTTAAAGCATTCTCTATTGAAGCCAGAGCTAGCTTGTATTTTCCGAGATCAAAGAGAATAAATCCTTTGTTAAACCAGGCTTCAAGGATATTTGGATTCTTCTGCAGCCCTTTATCAAAGGCTTTTAATGCTTCTTCAGGGTTTTGAACCATATAAAGAGCAGAACCTTTAAGCCCCCAGGAAATGGCGTTTTTAGAATTAATTTCGAGGGATTTATTAAATGCATTTAAGGCTTCCTCATATTTGCCAAGAATATAAAAAATGGAACCTTTGTATCTCCAGATATCAGCATCCTGTGGGTTGATTTCAAGAGCTTCGTTAAATATTTCCAGGACCTCTTCGTACTTCTCTGAATCAGAGAAATATCTGGATTTAGACTCCAGGAAGTTGATGTTTTTTGGAGAAAGATAAGGAAGACTATCCAGTTCTTTAATCAGGCTTTCATTTTCAAGGGTATAGACTATTATTTTATAGTTCTCTATATCAAGCTCATCCGGATAAACCTGCAGGATTTCCTCAAAGACTTTCAAGCCTTCTTTATATCTGCCAAGTTTGGACAAAGAGAAGGCTTTCAATTCCAGCGCGTATTTATAGTTTATACCGTTGCTTTTTTTCCAGAGATCCATACCTTCTTCATCAGGCCTCTCAGGCATACTCTTCAGGGCAGCATCAAAAGCTTCTACAGCATTAGCATATTTCCCGGTTTTATAAAATACAGTGCCCTTAATTAACCAGGCTTCAGTGAAATTGCGGTTGCTGTTTATTTCTTTACTAAGGAAAGATAGTATTTTACTAATAGTAACACTGCTTTCATTCTGCAAAGAAAAGTTCTCATCCTGCATTAAAGCCCCGATGATTGGAATCACTTCCTGGTAATTTCTTGCTTCATCATTAATTTTTGGTCCAATTTTTCCTGGTTTGGGAATTTCTACCTCATACCAGGTATCATCAGTCTCGGCTTGCTCAAACTCAAAACCTTTACCTTTTTCAGTCATAGCACCAGGCCCCAATTTTATTCTTATGTTAGTAAACTAATTAATGTAATTAATATAAACTAATTAATGTAACTAAATATAATCTGTATAATTATAATTGATTATAATTGATTATAGTTAATTATAGTTAATTACATAATGAAGAAGGCACACAAAAATTTGAACTTTCTTTAACAATTTAAAGCGCTGATATTTACAATAAAGGATGCTCGTTTTAATTCTCTTATTTTTATAACTCTATTATTACACATATAACACTGTACTACTAAAAGGTACTTTTTAAAAAGAAATTCAAGAAAACGATTTTGTGTCTTTAACTAAACCTGATTTTAAATCAACTCTAAAAACTTTTAAATTTAAAATCAAGAATTAGAAGTAAAGCTGCGAAGAATATTAGACGAAATAACTGTCCCTATGCAATTGTCCATACATATCGAGGAAATAAACCCAATTACTTTTCCTGCCTGAAAAATAGGAGAGCCGCTATCTCCAGGCTGAAACATATTGGAAAAAGGAAAGCCTACATAAAGCAGAGAGGCTCCGACATTTATCACTTTACATTTGATGGTGTGCATCTCATTAGCAAGAAATGCACTTTCAAGCACAATTGCATTACCAAGTTCAGTAATTTCAAATTCAGATTCAGAAGGAACTTCAATAAGAGCTAAATCAAAATCTTTGAAAATGCTCTTAACAGTAACTTTCACTCTATCGACAATTACATGTTCTCCTGATTTTTTAAAAATATGAGAGGCAGTGGCTATATGCGGGAGCCCTTTATGTGAAATAACAGCGCTGATAAAACAGCGGTTTCTTTTATAGAAAAAACAGCCTCCTGACTTTATCATAGGTTTTCTCAATTTGCTAATTCAAATATAGCCTGCTTTACGAGAGTTTTGTGTTAAACAATATATGCTTTATTTATATTTAGGCTATTTCATATAAAATTAATAATAAAATTTATTCACTTTTTTCTGGCCAGAAGCCGAGAAAAAATTATTTTTATCAATCTCTGCTGATAAATCTGAAGGACTGTAAAGTGTAATTTTTAGAATTTTAGAATTTTACAAAAATAGATCAATCCGATTGCAAGTAATATTTATTCCTGTTAAAACTAGAGAAGTTTCTAATATGGCTTTTTACATAATTCCTAAGAGGTTTTAATGTTCTGATAATTTTGAAATTGAAATTAAATATATAATCGATTATTTTTTATCGATTATTCTTCTATCGTTTCCAGTTTAAATAGAAAGTCTTATTTAATTTTTGCATCTAATTCCGAGGAATCATACTATAATATTTATATTTTTATATAAATACAAAAGATACTTGTAGATAATCCAGATATAAAAAGAAAAACAGTTGGCCTAAAACAACAGATTTGACGTACTATGAGCGCAGACACCGAATCGGCAGGCAAGTATTTACAACAGATACCTGAATTAAAGTACATTCTATTCATATTCTTCAGCACACGAATAGTTTTGATTATAATCGGAGTCTTATCTAGAAATCTTTTCTTACAAGAATATAGTTATCAATCCAACAGCATGGCTCCTTTAAGCTGGCTGGATGTATGGGGGGCCTGGGATACGGGATGGTATCTGGATATTTCACAGAACGGCTATTCAACCATTCAAAACCAGATACATCAGACAAATATTGCATTTTTTCCCCTCTATCCCACACTTATGCGACTGATCGGTTCCGTTATAGGAAACCATTATATTGCCGGGTTAATAATATCAAATTTTTGTCTTCTAATTGCCTGTATTTATTTGTACAGATTGGTAAAACTTGATTTCGATGAAACAAGTGCCGTTAAATCAATAAAATATCTGCTCATTTTTCCGGTTTCTTTTATCCTTTCAGGAGTATTCTCAGAATCCCTATATCTTGCCCTTATCCTGATGTGTTTTTATTATGCCAGAAAAGAAAAATGGCATCTTGTCGGGATTAGTGGATTTTTTCTATCATTAACAAGATCCGTTGGGGTTCTCGTAGTTCTGCCTTTACTTTGCGAAATTCTAATACCGCTGTTAAAAGAAAAAAAGAGTATAATAAGTCTTAAAAGCTTAAAGGAAATAAGAACGCCTCTATCTTACCTTCTTTTAATTCCTTTTGGTACAGTTTCCTTTATGATTTATAATTACCATGTAACTGGAGATTTCTTAGCTTATATGCATGCTCAAGCAATGTGGCAAAGGCATCTTTCAAACCCTCTAGAAGTATTAATTCATGCTTTCTCTGGAAATATATTCATATCCTTTGAAGCGGCTTTTACACTTATCTTTCTTTTTGTCTTCATAATCTTTTATAAAAAAATGAGATTCTCCTACTGGTTATTTTGTATGTACTCAATATTCGTGCCGCTTTCTACCGGAATTATGTCCATGCCTCGATATATACTGGTTATTTTCCCACTTTACATCCTTTTTGCCGATATCACAAAAAATCGAATTTCAGAAGATGTCCTTACTCTGGTATTCTGCTTATTTCAGGGTTTTTTGATGTTATTCTGGACCAATGGTTATAGACTTGTAATGTAAAATAAAAATCCCTTGTGACTGCTAATACAAACTCCCATTTTAGAATTTCAATTATTAAGGTTCGGTTTATTGAAAAATAATTCATTTTATACCAGAGCTCATCCCAAAACCCAATATTAGTCTCAATTCTTAGATTTGTTCAGGATTGCTTCTATGATTGAAAGATTGAATATTCACTTAAATAAGAGATCACAAGAAGCAAATTTTGAGTTTTGGGATAGGCTCCTAATAAAAGCTTCAGACCATATTTCATAATCGAAGCTTAATAGTGGGGAGCATTCTCAATTTAGAGCTATAGTTTTGGGTTTGCTGAACTTGTAATAACCAGTTATCGATAAAGAGCCTGAGGAAGAAATATTAAATAATGTTCAGCTATAAGCTGGCAAAAGCTGGAAATAATCAACTTAGAAACAAATTACATATTGAATACTATAACGCCGACAACTATTAACAGCACGGCAAATACTTTACCAGGATCGATCTTTTCCTGAAGCATTAGCTTTGATAAAGCCAGAATAAGAACGAATTTTAATGAAGTACTTGCATAAAAAAGGTTCAAAGGGATATCTTTAAGAGCATACACTGTGAGAAGAGTTGTCAATAAATACAGGCAATACGCAAAAAACGTATATGGATTTATGTAAGCCATAATAAACTTGTTTTTATTAGCCTTCTTTGCTCCTAGTTTTAACAATACCTGGCTGGATCCTGTAAATAAAATAACTGACACTAAATATAGTATCGAAAATCTGATCATGTTTCTCCCTCAGGATCACGGGATAGTACTAGAATTCCTAATGAGATAAGAATTAGTCCAGAAATGTTATTTAGAGTTATTTGCTCATTGAATAGGAGTGAGGAAAAAATCAATATCACAAAGTTAACCAAACTTACAAACGGATATGCAAAAGAAAGGGGGTAGTGCATCAGCGCCTGCTGCCAGATAACTGCCTGCATTACAAGAAATATTACAGAAAGTAAGTAAAAGACATTGAAGACTGTCATAAATAGGGAAGGATCTTGTGTTGTTATTGCTGCATATTTCCCACAAATTCCACTCCCAGCCTGAAGTAGTATTGAAAGAATTATTGCGCTGAAATTTAAAACTTGATTTTTGTCCAAAATACCACCACAAGCTTAGTTGTATTTTATTTCAAATTTTATTTCAGGCCAGAACTCTGTGATCTCCCAGACAGTATATGTTTTCTCAGATCCATTTTATTAGGTCTTATTTCAGGTTATAGTACAAGTTATATAATAAATAGCGTGATTACTCCCCTCACTAAAGTGAGGAGCATCTATCGATTTTACGAACAGATTGTAATCCCAATCTGAGTATATTATAAGAAGCGTTAAGATCTCGATCTATTGATAACCCACAATAAGGACAATTATGTGTTCTTTGTGATATATCTTTTTCAATAACATTTCTGCATTTTGAACATATTTGGGATGTATTATATGGATTAACAAGTATTACTTTCCTACCAGCGTTCTCAGCTTTGTAAGTCGTGTAAGTCACAAGTTTATTCCATGCAGCATCCATAATTCCTTTTGCATATATAGGATCTTTAACCATATTTTTAATGTTAAGATCTTCAAAACAAATAGTGCCGTGATTCTTAACAAGACTATTACTAAGTTTTTGAATGAAATCTTCCCTCTTATTAGAGATTCTTTCATGTACTCTACACAATACTTTTAATGCTTTCTTACGTGCAGGAGTTCCTTTCTCTTGCTTTGAATGTTTTCTCTGAACCTTTGCTAGATTCTTTTCTTCTTTTAAATAAAATTTAGGGTTTTCAATAAAAGTTCCATCAGATAATGCAGCAAAAGACAGAAGACCCACATCAATTCCTACTGATTTCTCGGAAGGTTCAATTGGGTTATAAGAATCATTATCAGTTAAAATTGACACGTACCATTTTTGGATTGCACTTCTTCTGATAGTTAAACGTTTAATGTTTCCTTCAATTGGACGATGTAGCTTGATTTTTATTCTCCAATTTTGGAAAGATTTAAGATATTATTTAAGGAAAATCCTGATTGTTGGTAAGTTATGCTATCATACCGACCTTTACCTTTGAATCTTGGATAGCCAGGCTTTTCTCCTGCTTTAATTCTTCGAAAAAATGCTTGAAATGCAAGATCGACTCGCATAGTTATATCCTGCAATACATGAGAATGAACAGTTTTTAATTCTGGTTTATCTTTTTTCCAGATAGGAATCATTTTCTTTGATTCATAATACCCTATTTTCTTTTGTTCATGTTCCCATGTATTTTTTCTTAATGCTAGAGTTTCATTATAGACCCATCTACACAGTTCCAAAGTTTCATTTAACTTTGAAATTTGTTGTTTTGTTGGATAGATTCTATAACGAAATACTTTAGACATAATGTATAAATAAGGAGTTTTACCTAAACAAAGGTTGGTATGCAGAAGTTGACGGGCTGTATCCCACCTTTGAAAAGGCGGGGATTAACCCTTACTTGCTCTAAAAAATAGGATAAATGTTACATTTAATAAATTGCACATGCACTGACATTTAATTTTTATGCGTATTTTTGAAAGAAGAATATATGTAATGAGAGACTTTTGGTTTCAAAATATTTTTCACACATAGCAAGAATATATTAATCTAGGCTTTTAATATCGTTTTATGCCTGTAGAAACAAGGGAAATTTCGGTCACTGGAAAAGAAGATTGTGGGATTGTTGATATCACTGGAATGATGTCGGATGAGGTTAGAAATTCAAAAATAAAAAACGGAACAGTTACTATCTTTTGCGTTGGCTCTACAGGAGCAATAACTACGATGGAATTCGAAGAAAATCTTTCAAAAGATGTTTCAGAAATTCTTGAAAAGCTAATTCCCCTGGATAAAAATTATCATCATCATAAAACCTGGGGGGACTATAATGGTGGTTCCCATTTAAGAGCCATGTTTGTTGGCCCAAGCCTCACAGTTCCTGTTGTTGAAAAACGCCTAACTCTCGGAACCTGGCAGCAGATTGTATACATAAATTTCGATAGAATAGAAAAAGTAAGAAAAATAATCTTACAGCTGATAGGAGAATTTTAAAAGAAACATTAAAAATATTTTTAATTTTTTACATAATCCTTAAAAAGAATTATATTCAGAGGCCATCCCAAAACTCAAAATTACTTGTCTTAATCATGTATTTTAAATTATTAACTGTGCTCCTGATAATAGAAGTAATATTGAGAAATTAGGAGTAATAGATAAAAATGGGTTTTGGGATAGACTCTCAAAATAATCTTATTAAATATAAAAAGTTTAATAAATATTTTACAAATTTAACAAGCGCTTTATTATATCAAAAACTATTAGTAGAGAGTTAAGTGGTTCCAAAAAAGGATTATTAGTACTTATTAAAAAACTGATATTCATTAAAAAGCTCTGACAAATTTTTTGCGATTTTTATACAGGGATATTGAGAAAACTCATATTCTGTTGTTGTGCCTGTAGTTACTGCTGCAAAATCAACATTTGCTGCCAAAGCTGTCTTGGCATCTACCAGACTATCTCCTACATAAAGAACTTCGTTTAGCTGTGAATTAAGGCTGTCAACTGCCAGAAATAAGCCTTCAGGAGAGGGCTTTGGAATTTTAACATCTTCTCCGCCAACAATAACATCAAACAACTCTGAAATCTCATGCAGATTTAAGGTTTCAAGAATTCGAAAACGATATTTTGTAGTTACAATTCCTGTATTAATCCCATTTTGCTTTAGGGCCTGTAAAATGCTTACTGTGTCTTCAAAAAGCACCGTACTTTTTGACATAACCTCATCAGCCTTTTCCCTGAAGAAAATTTTAAAATCAGGTATCAGTTCCTGATTTTTCATGTCTGTAAGTTCTATAAAAGCCATGTCAAGCGGCAATCCGACCGTTTTTCTTATGCTTTCAGGATCACATTCAGGGATATCGAGTTTATTAAAAGCATGGTTAAAACTTGATACAATGCCGCTTGTTGCATCTGCCAGCGTGTAATCAAAATCAAAAATAATTGTATTGTATTTCATTGCCCAAAAACACTCTGTATTGATAATATTTTTATAATTTTGTAATAATGATTAGATACTGCGTCTTTATTAAATAAACAAGAATTTATATTTATCCTTCAGATCAACATTACTTAAAAATAATAATAATAATAATAATAATAATAATAATAATAATGATAATGATAATGTAAATTCCAGGTAATTTTTATTGTTTAAGCTTTTTTCTTTTAAATAAAACTGAAAATCGGGAAATTGCTGAAAGAGCAAATTTTGCTGGATTTTAGAGATTAAATGACTCCTTTTACAAATACCCCATCTTTCAAATTATAAATTATAGAATTTAAAATAATTCTTAATCAGGATATTTAGGATATTTTATAGTTTTCGTTGATGTAACATTGACTCCATAAATATAAGGATCAAAACCCGTTATTTCTTGTTTTGAAAGACCTGAAGAATTAAACTTAACCTGCCCTTTGATCAAAATTGAGGAATGTGGCTCTATAGTTTTGCCGACAAATATTTTATTATCTTCAGAAAAAATCACCGCTAAAAAATCTTTATCAAAAAGTGGTTCTATCGATTCTATGTAAGTTTTTTTATCTTCTCCGTTAAATAAAGTAAAATTGTAAGAAAAAACCTGCGTATCAATTTTATTCGAATCAGCAGCGGTACCTATTGCATAGGTGCTATCCACTATATTCAATCCATCTTCTTTTTGAGAATTATCGGTTTCCGTACATCCACTAAACAGTAATATCAATAGTACAAAGAGGATTGAGAGAATGAATGCGATGTTTCTATTCATTATAATCTTCCTGAAAGGGATTTTAGAGCTCTTGAATTTTAATTATGAGCCCATCCCAAAACTCAAAATTATTGCTTTTAATCCTGTATTCCAAATTATCAATCGTGCTCCTGATAACATAAGTAATTTTGAGAAATTAGAATTAATAGGTAAAAATGGGTTTTGGGATAGCCTCTATAAGAAAATTAACTGTTTAATTCTTTAGGGATCAACTGTTTTAAATTTATTGTTTAATCTGACAAACCTGTAGTTTAGGAATCCTGTGAAATATGCAAACAGCCTTTATTTTTTTCTTTAAAATAAAGTAGACTTGTGCCATTAAACATATAAAATAAAGTAAAGTAAAATAAAATAAAATAAAATGAAGTATTTGAAAATGGTGGATAAAAGG
Source organism: Methanosarcina sp. (assembly GCA_049706495.1). Taxonomy (GTDB): domain Archaea; phylum Halobacteriota; class Methanosarcinia; order Methanosarcinales; family Methanosarcinaceae; genus Methanosarcina. Next base: position 23,344 of record JBNAKO010000174.1, read on the forward strand.
ATGACAAATAAAAATAATAAAGAAAAACAATGGTAAAATAAACATGAAAAAGGAGATAAAGAGCTTGTCTATACTTTTTAGCTCTCATCCCATTCTGCAAAAAAACCTGATATAGTCAAATTTAAGCTTAGTCGATTTTTTCGAACTTGGATGCAGGGGCTCCGCAAATCGGACATTTCCCTTCAGGCTCGCCTTCTATAGTGTATCCGCAGACACTGCAGACGTGATAATCGACTTCTTCATTCTGGCCGATTTCATTAAGAGCTTTTTCATACAGGGCAGCGTGAACTCTTTCAACCTTATTTGCAACTTCAAAGCTCCAGAGAGCCCTGTTGTCGCCTTCCTGCTTGGCCTGTTCTATAAACTCAGGGTACATTTTTGAAAATTCGTAAGTTTCGCCATCTATTGCATCTTTGAGGTTATCCATTGTAGTTCCGATCCCGCCCATACGCTGAAGGTGATTGAAGGCATGAACAGTTTCGGCAGCAGCGGCAGCTCTAAAAAGTTTAGCTATCTGGGGATAGCCTTCTTCGTCTGCTTTTTTTGCAAAGGCAAGATATGTCCTGTTTGCCATTGATTCGCCAGTAAATGCAGCTTTGAGATTATCCTTAGAACTCATACATATTCCCCTTTATTTGAAATCTTTTTTGCATTTTAATTACCGGATTAATATATCATTTTAACGCCTAACTGTCTAACGTTAGAAAATGAGAATAATGGTTTTGAGTAGCTTAAACTTGTAACTGAAGGCAAATAATAGAAATGTTTGCACGCAGAAAAATCGTAATTTATTATAAAATAAGTAAGTTATAACGACCTATGGGGAATGACTTAATTATAAGTATTAGAAAGTAGTAATAAATTCTGTACAATAATCTTAATAATGTTTACTAGTTTATTGCAAGTCAAAACCAGCGTTAAAACTAGCATTTTTGACAAGTCCAATATGCTGGAAATGCTGATAACGATTATTTTTTGAGATGGAATCTGGGATAAAAGGTGTGTCTATCTTGAATTAAGAATTAAACAAATTATTGCAAATGTGTTCAACATAATAAAAAAATTACAACAATAAAATTAGTTTTCCTCTCTTTTCTAAAAAATTCTTCGGAACAAAAATGAAGAAAAGAAGATTCTGCATCTCCAACTGTATTAATAAATAATAACTGTTTGTATAAAAGAGTCTGATACAATGGAATTTCGGGATTTTAAACCATATTTAAAATGTGGATTACTTTTAATATTTATAATTAGCCTGACTGGCAATGCATATGCAGATACAAACCAGCTTGTGTATTATAATTGGGATTCGGATACCGGAGATACTATAGTTGATAATTCGGGAAATGGGAATAACGGCATAAATTACGGCAGTACAACCTTTACCCTGCCAACAGGAAATGTAGTCAGACATTTTGATGGGAAAAATCGGATAGTAATACCTGGCAATGAACAGATCTCATTTACTGACCCGCATATAACCTGTGGAGTATTTTTCCATTATAATTATAGCAATCCGACTCGTTCTACATATCTTGTTTCCAAAGGAAATACTTTATTCAGGATAAATATTAACCATTTAACTGCAAGGCTGGAATATGAAGTCAATGCCGATGGACATTCAATCTCCGGCACCAGCGGAACTCGTATTCAACCCAATAAAGATTATGAAGCAATTGTGACTTATGATGGCTCCCATGCTCAATTATACGTAAATGGGGTTACTGATGGGAGCGGTATAGATTATACTGCCTCTGCTCTTGGTCCTGCAGGGGTCACGGATGACTGGAATATAGGAGCATCCTCAAGTAATACCTCGGGACTGGATGGGACTTTATACTCTTTTTACCTGTATAACAGGACCTTAAGTTCATCTGAGATTTTAAACCTGTATGCAGAAGATCTTCGCAGCATACAAAATATAAATAAACCTGGAGGTATTGCCCTTTCCTGGGACGACTCGGCGCGAATCTATTCGTGTTATCAGCACCTGCCGATTTTTCAGAAATATGATGCTACATGCACTATGAATGTAAATAATATAAGTACCCGGCCGCAAGCTTTAAAAGACGAACTCAGAGGCCTGCACCAGGCTGGCTGGGAAGTTGCTGCACATGGATACAATCATCCGAATTCGGTTCAATTTGTAGAGTCATATGGAATTAACAGGTGGTTAAATCAGGAAATCCTCCCAAATATCCGGGAAATTGCCAGTTATGGTTATCCGGTTTACAGCCTTTCATATTCTTATTCCAGCAGAAATCCGGATACTGATGCTGCAGCAGCTCCATATTTCCGAACTCTCAGGACAAGGGCTCCTACACTTGTAAACGGAAATGTAAACGAAACTGCGCTTGCCTATTACAGCTGGGATGATGCCCGACTCCTCTATGGCATTGAAATAGATGACAACTCAGGAGCAAGCCTGGAATCCATAGAAAACGGAATCGATTATGCAATAAAAACAGGAAAGGTGCTGGTCTTATATGGACATACGGTTACCCCAAATGTAAGTGGAAACTACCAAACCTCAACTGCACGCCTGGACTCGATCCTTAAATACACCAGGGAAAACGGCGGGGAATTCTATCATCTGGGAGATCTCGGGGATTCTTCCTGGGTGCAGCCTTCCGAATTTGTAGTTCCTGCTGCTCATTTCCAAGTCTCTACAGATAGAGTACTGGCCGGAAAAAATGTAACTTTTACGGATTACAGTACAAACCAGAAGTCCGAAATGCTTGATTTCGGAGATGGTTCGCCTGTAAACACTACTGCAAATACAGTTCATACTTATACAACTCCGGGAATTTATACAGCAAATCTGACAGTTACAAATGACATTTCCAGCGATTCCATGCTCAAAACAATCACAGTTGTTGAAGCAATAGCTCCGGTTGCCAATTTTACGAGTAATAACACAACCGGATATAAGCCTCTGAATGTCGCATTTACGGATACATCAACCGGACTTCCCACAGCCTGGGAATGGGATTTCGGAGATGGGACTATCTCAACAATTCAAAACCCGGTGCACGAGTATTCGAAAGCGGGAACCTATTCTGTCATTTTAACGGCAGCAAACGAGATAGGATCAAATTCAATCCAGAAGTCAAATTACATAACAGTGCTGGCACAAAATCCACCATCCGATAAACCAGAAGAGCCCGGAAATGGCGGAAGTGGGGGTTCAAACGGTGGAAATAATGGAGGTAATGGTGGGAGTAATAAAGATGGGAGCAATAGCAAAAATGGAGGAAGTGGAGGAAGCGGCGGGGCTGCAGGGGGTTCTCCTGAGCCTGCAAAGAATGTAAAGGTGAAGGAACTCTCACAAACTTATATTTCAAGCTCAAATCCTGTGAAGTTTGAATTTCCAAAAAATGTTACTGCTGTCGTATCTTTGAACTTTGATTCAAAGAAGACTGTGGGCAAGACAACAGCTATTGTTGAGATGCTGAAAAGTAAATCGACTCTCACCCCGGAAGCTCCAGAAGGTGAAATTTATAATTACGTTAATATCTGGGTCGGAAAAGGCGGATACGGAACTGAAAAAGATGTTGGGAATGCAGCTATCTGTTTCAAAGTAGAGAAAGCCTGGATAGAAGATAAAGATATTGACAGGGCTTCGATTATCCTTAACAGGTATAGGAACAAGGAATGGAATGCTCTGCCAACTTCTCTGCTTACGGAAGACGAAAAATATCTGTATTTAACAGCAGAAACTCCAGGCTTCTCCCCATTTGCAATAACTGGCAGTATAACAGAAGAAGAAAAGGTAATTGAGATACTGCCTGAACCTGAGCCAGAACAGCCTGAACAAAACGGAAGTTTAAAATCCGAAGTTGAAAAACCTGAAAAAAGTGAAGAGACGAATAATTCTCAGAAAAAAGATGTCAACATGCCCGGATTTGAAATGATATATTGTTTTGCCGGCCTGATTACTGTATATTTATGTAAAAGAACATAAATTAGTTCAAAAAAGAATAACGAAAATAAAAAACATAAAACTAAAGAGCAAGATAGAAAATAAAGAGTAAAAATTGCAAGACAGACAAAAATGAAAAAATTATGGAAAAATTATGGGAAAAAGGCGGCAAGAAAGTGATCCTGCTGTCTAATTTTTAATTTTTTAGTAATTTTACAAAGCAATCTTATTCTACTGGTTCTCCAATGAAAATTTCAAAAAAAACTACAGAGCTCGCTTTAGATTTTTTCTTGAAAATTAAATTCCGAGTTTAGTAATTAGTTCAGTAATTAAATTTAGAAATCCAGAATCTTATATTTTTATAATTCTCAAATCTAAGTTTATTAATAAATAAAAATTAACAAATAGAATTGAATGGGGATAAAAATGAAAATAAGCGCACGCAATGTATTAAAGGGGAAAGTTAAGAGTATAACACACGGATCGGTTAATTCGGAAGTATTGGTTGAGCTTCCGGGTGGAACTGAAATTGTTTCTATCATTACAAAAAATTCAGTTGAAAAACTGGGGTTGAAAGAAGGAAGTGAAGTATACGCAGTTATCAAGGCTTCAAGCGTCATGCTAGCTTCCGATTAAAGTAGATGAATCTCAAAACCGCATAATGTAAAAACTCATATTTGAAAATCGAATAGCGTAATGGAAGATATGAACTTTAAGTTAGATATTAAGTAGAAAGCAGGACGTTAAAAAATGTACTGGCTGGCTGCTATTATAGTTTTACTCTAAACATATTATGCTTTTAATTTATTCCTGAAATTTTTTGGTAGTTGTTGCCCGCACTACAGATCCTTTAATTTAATAAATTTTTTTGATTTTTGTTCTCAAACTTTGTTTTATATCTATCTTACAGGATTTCGATTTAGTAATTAAAATTATTTGTGGTTCAAAATACATGAACAGCAGATACTTTAAAATACAACCAAACACTGGCGCCTATAGAAATATTAAGTTCATTAAGGGATTCGCGAGTTATAAAAACAGTAAATAGTTCCCCTGTATCTATCAGCAGTTTTATGAGAGATCCTGTATCAATTATTTCATAAACTATTCCCTGAATCGTGTTTCTGGCGCTTGTCTTCACTTTTTCCCGGGATATTGTTATTTCATCGGGCCGAACTGTAAAATTAACTTTACCTTTTTTTTCCGACAAAGTAAATACGGTTATTGAACCTGTATTAATTTTTACCAGGCCATCCGAACTATCCTCAATTTCCCCGCTCATTATATTCTCAATACCAACAAAATCAGCAACAAACTTATTTTTTGGTTTTCTAAATATTTTTTCAGGCGTTCCGGACTGCAGAACCTGGCCGTTATTAAGGATAACCATCTTATCTGCAAGCTTCTGGCCCTGTAGAAGGTCATGCGTGGTCATTATAATAGTCGTCTCAGATTCACGGTTGATTTTGAGGATTAATTCTTCTAATTTCTTTTTAGAGAGAGGGTCAAGATTTGCAGTCGGCTCATCAAGTAATAAGAGTTTAGGTTCCGTAATCATTGCTCTTGCAAGGGCAAGTCTCTGAGTTTCTCCACCTGACAACTTGAGCGCATTCCTATTCTCATACCCGGGAAGCCCGATTAATTCAAGGAGATCTTTGATTTTTTCATCCATATTCTCCTTTTTTCCCCTGATTCTCAGGCCATAAGCAATATTATCATAAACACTGGCCTTAAACGCAAGCGGCTTTTGAAAAACCATTCCTATTTGTCTTCTTATCTGCAGCCGGGTATTATCTGATTCATTGGCATTACTGCCTTCAAAATATATGGTTCCCGAAGAAGGTTTTTCCAGTAAATCAATTAACCTGAGAAGGACAGTTTTTCCGGATCCGGTTGGCCCGACAAGCGCGGTACTTGTTCCTCTTTTTATTTGCGCATTAATATCTTTGAGAACCTGGAGATTTTCATAATTTTTATAAATTCCTTCCAACTCTACTATATACATTCTTACCCCTGATTATTACTGTATTAGTCTTTACCCTGAAAATAGTTTAGCAGTAAATTGATGATTAAAGCCAGGGAAAGGAGAATAAAGCCTAAAGCTATTGAAAGTACCAGATTCCCCCTGGAAGTTTCAAGTGATATGGCAGTGGTAAAAGTTCGTGTAAAGCCCCGGATATTGCCCCCAATAAGTATGGAAACGCCTACTTCTGAAATGGCCCTTCCAAAAGCAAGTATTACGGCACCCATTATCGCATAACGAGCTTCTTTTATGATAGTAGTTATTGTTTGATATGCACTGGCTCCAAGAGATATTGCCAATTCTTTTATCTGAATGCTAACCCCAACAAGTGCGGTAATAGTAAATCCAATAAGAATGGGAAGTATCAGTAAAGTCTGCCCTATTACCATTCCATTAGGTGTAAAAAGGAGATTTAAAAATCCAAAAGGGCCCTGTTTGGAAATCAGAAGAAAAAGGAAAAGCCCTACTAAAACCGTGGGGATGCTGTAAAGGGTCTGAATGAGATTTATTAAAGTTCTTTTGCCAGGAAATTCATAGTAGTAAATTATTCCGCCAATAGGAATTGCTATAAAGGAAGCTATTAGCGTTGAAGCTAATGAAATATAAAGACTTAATTTCGTTATTCTAACTAACTCTGGATCAAGTTCTAATATTAATTTTATTGCCTGTAAAACTGCCTGAAAAATCTCATTCAAAAGACCACCTGAATTTAACATCCCCTAAAATATATCTGGTTCATTAACCCGGTTTCTAAATCTGTCAATCCATATTTCATCGGTTATTTCAATCTGGGAATCAGCTTTACCTGAAAAAGAATTCTGGATAAAAATTATTAAATGGTTAATCCACCCTTTATCCCTTTTTATGATGGCAACCCTTTTGAGATCGGATTAAAAAGAGGCTGACCATATTGTTCTTCACCGTAACTCTCGATTATTTTCTGTCCTTCCGGAGAGATTAGGAAATCTACGAAATTTTGTGCCCCTTCAGAATTAACATCCGGGTGTTTTTCTGGATTTACCGGCATAGCTGCATAAACATTCAGCAGTTCATCCCCTGTTGTTATTATCGGTACAACCTGAATTTTCCCATCCTTTGTATATGCAAGGAATGTCCCGGAATCGGTTAAAGTGTATGCATCCTGCTCGTTGGCAAGTAAAAGGGTTTCTCCCATACCCCTGCCGCTTTCAATGTACCATGCCCCGGAATTATTAACTTCCCCATAGCTTACTCCTGTCATTTCCCAGATTTGCTTTTCTCTGGCATGCGTGCCTGAATCGTCTCCCCTGGATGCAAATTTAACCTGGTCGGGATTATTCTGGCCTTCTTGCATTATCTTTTTAAACGCTTCTGTTGCATTAAGCCCCTTTATTCCTGCAGGATCATTTTCAGGTCCTACAATCCAGAAATAATTGTAGGCTATTTCCGTGCGCCCTGTGCCGAATCCGCTGTCCACGAATTTTTCTTCTCTAGTTTTGTCATGAGTAAGAAGAAGATCTGCATCCCCTCTTTCTCCATATTGTATGGCTATACCTGTACCTCCAGATATAACTGATACGTTTATTCCGGGATATTTGTTTTCAAATGCTGTCTGTATTTCTTCTAAAAGCCCGGTATCTTCTAAACTGGTTGTGGTAGAAATTATTAACCGTGAATCCTCCGGCTGCGCAGATTGACCAGATACATAAATCCCGACAGCCGCAATCAATATTACCATTACGCCAAGAATTACGAGGTTCTTTTGATTCATTTTTATTCCCCAATTAACTGCAATGTTTTATTAACATTCAAAATCTATTATTATTATTATTATTATTATTATTATTATTAGTATTATTATTAGTATTCAAAGTCTATTATTATTCAAAATATATTACAAAATTTAATTATAGTTTTTAATCATAGTTTACAAGTGATCAGGTATCGACTGTGTTTCTGCATTAATCGAACTGGGTTGAGTCAACTGTAAAACGCCTGCAACTAATGATAACAATAATTGTTATCATTGTGCTTTCATATATTTCCCGAACTTTTTTACTTTAGCATCTCTTTTGAAATATTTCTCTATCGATAATTTTATAAATTACTCGCCTATATGGTTTTAAGTGCAAGAGATGACTCTTGCTTTATAATAGATATGTTATTTATAACATATCCCTAAAATTCAGGTATCGGATTATATATTATATTGTCGGCTCTCATCCAACACTTCTGCTCGATAGCCCGTAATTGATTGTTCAATTGATCCAGCCCTGTAAAACTGGCTGATTTTCCTGTTTAGAAATAATTTTAGTAATGCTGCATTTATCCAGTTATGTCCACTCTTACATAACGCAGTACTCGGATTCCCATTAATTCCCATAATAAACATTGAATTTCCGTATTTGTCTGCGTTATGTTGAGATAAACATAACGATTAAACTCGTGGCGGTGTGTACGTTGCATAAAAACTCACAATTAGAAAAAGAAAACATGGAAGCAATTCTAAAACAGATAAAAGATCCCGAATTGCTTTCACAACTTGAAAAGGTCATCCCCTTTCATGGCTTTCTTACTTCGGGGGCATTGATCGGCATCCAGATGCTTAATATTGCGAGAAAGGTGCTAGATGCCAGGGACGGAGAACGCCTGTATGTGACCTGCGAAACAAAAAATTGTATGCCTGACCCATTTCAGATTCTTGCAGGCGCTACAACCGGAAACGGGGGGTTAAAGCTTAAAGATTTTGGAAAAATGGCGGCCACGGTAAACAAGCAAGTTCCTTATGGAGTCCACATCGTAAAAGGGGTCAGGATTATCCTTGATCCTGAAAAAACAAAGGCCTATCCAAAACTCCATGCCTGGTACCTGAATACTGGAAAATTTCGTCACGAAGAGGTTGTACCTATCCTGCTGGATGCAGGAGAAAAGGTGTATTCCTGGCAACCTGTAGACATAGAAGTCCCGGTTAGAAGTAAAAAGCGAATACAGGCCTGTAAAGCTTGTGGGGAAATGTTCATTCAGCACGATAATGAGCTGCTGTGCGGCGGATGCACAGAATAACGTAAAGAGGTAAGCAAAATGCAAGATGAGATGCGATTGTCTGTCTTTAGCGAAAAAAAAGATAGGCAACTGGTTTATTTGCCAGAAAAATGCATTGGCTGCGGAACCTGCGTACAGGCATGCCCCAAAGGGAACCTGGCAGTAGGAGCTGTGGGAGCTATAAAGAGAGAACTCCTGGATGCTGATTTTCTGGAAATGAAAGAGAGTAAGGACTGCATTGTCTGTGGGATTTGCGCGAAAGTATGTCCCACAGGGGCTCTTGAGCTAAAGCAGGAAGGAAAATCCCTCAAAGATAAATCCTATCTTTCAGAGGCAATGAAACCAACATCAGTAAACGATAACTGCGTTCACTGCGGACTTTGTGAAGATATCTGTCCAAGAGCCTGCATTGAGGTTACCAGGGATATTTCACAGGATGGAAGCCTGAAACTTGTTGGGAAGACTCTGATTGATAAAGAGTGCTGTATACACTGCAGCTGGTGTGCTGCAGTCTGTCCTGTGGATGCTATTTCTGTGGGAAAACCTTTTGAAGGGAACTGGACCCGAAGTGAAGATACCTGCCAGGCCTGCCATACCTGTGTGGAAGTCTGTCCTGCAAATGCTCTTTTCAATAAAAAGGCTAAACCAGGAGAAAGGGTTGAAAAAATAACACACCGGCCTGATGCCTGTATTTACTGTGGGGCCTGTGCAGTTGCCTGTCCTGTTGATGCCATTGATGTCAGAAAAACTGCAATTCTGCCGGATGTGGAGAAAAAAGGCATTCTTGAGAAAAAGCTCCTTGAAGTCCCGGTTCCTGAAGCTTTGCTCCGCACCTGCCTGGAAACAGATGAAACTGTATGTCTGGGCTGTGGAAATTGTGTAATTGTCTGTCCTGTAAATGCCCTTAATAACCGTGAACTTGCTGCAGGATATCTGAACGACATGGATGAAAAGTCCCTTCTCGAGGTTAAGAACGGAAAAATTTCGGTCGTAAACCAGGAACTGTGCGGAGCAGACGGGGCCTGTGCCATGATCTGCCCTGTTAATGCGATCTGGCTTGTGAAGAAAGAGGTGAAATAAAATGGCAGGAACGATTGCAATCAAGAACGGATATGTCTTTGATCCCCTCAATGAAATAAATGGGGAAAGAATGGATATCTTCGTCAGGGACGGAAAAGTTGTAAAAGAGCTTTCTGCAGCCGAACTAAGAGACTCAAAGGTTATTGATGCTTCAGGTATGACAGTTATGCCCGGGGGGGTTGATTCTCACTCTCACGTTGCAGGTGCAAAGGTTAATGCCGGAAGGATGATGCGCCCTGAAGACCATTATAAAGCGACCCTCCAGAAGACTTCACTCACTCATTCAGGCTCCGGATACACGGTTCCTTCCGTCTATAAACAGGGATACGATTATGCAGCAATGGGTTATACAACTGTCTTTGAAGCTGCAGTTCCTCCTCTTGAAGCTCGCCACACTCACGAAGAGATGCGGGCAACTCCTCTCCTTGATATGGGGGGATATCTGGTACTTGGAAACAACTTCTTTTTAATGCGTTACTTAAGGGACGGAGACATCGAAAAGGCTACTGCCTACGTGGCCTGGATGATGAAAACTCATAAGACTTATGGCATCAAATGCGTGAACCCTGCAGGAGTCGAAAACTGGGCATGGGGTAAAAACATAAGCTCGCTTGACGAGGCCAATATCCATTTTGAAATTACTCCAAGACAGGTTATTAAAGGGCTTACTGAGATCAACGAAAGCCTAGGAATGCCTATGCCTGTACATCTGCATGCAAATAACCTGGGCCACCCTGGCTGTTATACTATCACCAAGGATTCTCTTATGATTCCTGATGGGGTAAAGACAAAACAGAATATGGATGTTGAATGGGCTGAAACCAAAATAGACCCCTCAAGGGATCGTTCCGTATACCTGACCCATTTAATGTTCAATAGTTTTGCAGGTACTACATGGGCAGACTGCGAATCAGGAGTAAAAACAATTGCAAATTACATCAACAACAAAGATCACGTGGTAATCGACAGCGGGTGTACTCCTTTTGGGGAAGCAACAGTTATGACAGGAGATGGGCCTGCTATCCACGACCTTTACACACTTACTGGAAACAAGTGGTCAAACACAGATGTTGAAATGGAATGCGGTTCGGGTGTTCTTCCTTTTACCTATCTTAAATCTAATCCGGTACACAGTTTGCAGTGGGCAATGGGGCTTGAATGCCTTTTGCTTATCAATGACCCCTGGAAGACAATCATGACAACAGACAGCCCCAATGGCGGGCCATTTACGAAATATCCTGAAGTTATGACCTGGCTAATGTCTGAGGCTTTTAGAAAACAAACATTCAGCGAATGTCATAAGTGGGCAAACGACAGGAGTGAACTTGGAAGCGTAGACAGAGAACTATCTCTCTATGATATTGCAATCCTTACCAGAGCCAACCCTGCTAAAACTATTGGAATGGTACATAGGAAAGGTTCTCTTGGAGTGGGGGCTGACGGAGACGTTACTGTTTATGATATAAACCCTCAGCAGCTTGATGCAAGCAACTATGAGTCCCTCCTTAAAACCTTCAGGAAGGCTGAGTACACAATAAAGGATGGAGAAACCGTGGTTGTTAAAGGAGAGGTCGTGTCTCTTCCTGAGAAACGGACATACTATTCCGAAGTGCACGTAGAAAATGAGCGTGAAAAAGAGATGCTTATCGACGTAAAGGATTGGTTCAGGTATTATACCCTGGGCTTTGCCAGTTATCCGACTCCAGAAAAATATCTGGAAAACCCGACTCCCATACAGATTAACAGTAAGAGGTGAGCTAATGGCAGAGGGAGTTCTTATTCACAAAAAAACTATTAATAGCGAAATCGAAGCAATTATAAAACCTTCCCCATCTATCGGCAAAAGTTCCGGAGAAATGGGAGAAGTAATGCTTATTCTGAAAAAAGAAATTGGAATTAAACTGGAAGCAGATGTTATAACTCCGGATTCTTTTGCAGGCAAAACCACAGAAGAAATCCAAAATTTACTAGTCTGGCAGGGCCCACAGACCTATCCTCTTTCCGAGTTTTTTGAAGTAATCGGTTCCGGAGGCAATTCTGCGGCTGAGACTCTGATCCGCATAAAAGGCGACGCAATGAGGATCAAAAGGATAGGGGAGGGCATGAGTGCAGGAAAAATCGAAATTGAAGGAGCTGCAGGCATGCATGTCGGGACAGAAATGAAAGGAGGCGAAATCCTTGTTCACGGAGATGCGGATTCCTGGGCAGGCATGGAAATGACAGGCGGCCTTTTGCATATTAAAGGCAATGCAGGAGACCATGTTGGCTGTGCTTACAGAGGCAAATGGCATGGAATGAAAGGCGGCAGGATAATGATTGAAGGTTCGGCACGGCACCAGCTAGGGGGCGGCATGGACGGCGGCGAGATTCTGGTAGAAGGAAATGTTGAAGGCTTTTGTGGGATTCGCCAGAATGGCGGGCTTATTGTTGTTAAAGGCAGAGCCCTCCGGGGCGTTGGTGCAGAAATGGCAGGCGGAACTATCGTTATCGGAGGCAAAATAGAGCGTTTCTCCCCTGGTTTTGAATATGTCTCCATGGAAAATAGTATCAGGTCCGGGGAAATTGAGTTAATAGGCGAATTCAAAAAGTTCACAGGAGACTACGCAATAAGCAAGCGCGCAAAGGGAACTCTATACGTAGCTGCTAATTCAAACCCTGAACTTTGAGGTGAAAGGTATGAAAGTATTACTCATTACCGGAAGTACAATTGATGAGGGAAGGCTTGCAAAAGGCGGAGACAAGTTTACAGAGGACTACACAATGGAGTGTGCCCGCTGCTGGATTTCTCCTGCTGATTTTGTGGTGCTCTGTTCTCCTGAGAAGGTAAAAGTCACAAGTGAAAACGGAAAGCATTCAGTTGCAGTTTACACGAAATGTACGGATTCGGTCCAGCCAGGGCAGGTGTTCATGCCAAGGGCTATCTGGTCAAATGTGGTTATTGATCCGGATACTCTGTCTACTGGGTCTCCTCTCTATAAGGGTGCTCCAGTGACAATTGAACCCACAGATGAAGAGGTTCTCAGCGCCGAAGATGTAGTGTTAAAAGTTTATGTTGGAGGACAGTAGACATGATTTACAAAAATATAATCTGTCCGGTTTGCGGGGCATCCTGTGATGATATCCAGGTTGAATTTGGAGATGGGAAGATTGAAGCCAGAAATGCATGTAAGATGGGAAATGCGAAATTTCAGGAAGTTGTAAGTTCCCATAGGTTAAGGCAGCCTCTTATAAAATCTGAGGGAAAACTGACTCCAGCAGCCTGGGACGAAGCCCTTGAAAGAGCTGCAGATATTCTTGTTTCGGCAAAACGTCCTCTGCTTTTTATGGGCAGTGAAACCTCCTGTGAAGCACATGAAGTAGGGCTCAAAATGGGGGAATATCTTGGTGCGCTTGTTGACTCTAATGCAACTGTCTGTCACGGGCCAACAGCCATGGGAATTCAAGAATCAGGAAAAGTCGGGGCAACCGAAGGTCAGAAGAAAAACAGGGGAGACCTTATAGTCTACTGGGGAACAAACCCTCTTGAATCCATGCCCAGACAGATGTCAAGGTATGGAGTTTTCCCAAGGGGCTACTGGACTAAACGCGGACGTTTTGACAGGAAAATAATTACCGTAGACCCGAGAAAAACTCCAACTGCCGTAGCCTCAGACCTGCATGTGCAGTTAAAACCTAACTCCGATTTTGAGCTGATCAGTGCCCTTCTCACTCTTCTCCACGGAAAAACTCCTCATCCCTCAGTAGAGGAAATTACAGGAGTTTCTATTCCTGTTATGGAAGAGATGCTTGATATGATGAAGAACTGTAATTTCGGAGCTATCTCAGTAGGGCTCGGACTTGCTTCTTCGATGGGGAAGTACAGGAACTCCGAAATTGCCATGAACCTTGTAAAGGAACTGAACAATTATGCCAAATTTACCCTTGGAGCGCTTCGCGGCCACTGCAATGTCGCAGGGTTTAACCAGGTAGCTTCATACATGTACGGCTACCCCTTCGGGCTTGATTTTATGCGCGGGCACCCACGCTACAATCCTGGAGAATTCACAACCGTAGATGTGCTTCGAGAAAAAGATGTGGATGCAGCCTTTGTGATGTGTGCGGACCTTGTTTGCCATATTCCTGCGGATTGTGCGGCCTATCTTGCGAAAATCCCCCTTGTTTGCCTGGACATTGCGCCCTGTCCGACCACAACTGCTTCGGATGTTGTACTGCCCGGGGTCATTGATGCTATGGAATGCGACGGGACTTTCTACAGGCTTGATGACGTTCCAGTACACTTTGATCCTTTCACAAGCTCGCCCTTTGACTTCACAAAGAGCAACGAAGATACCTTAAAACAGCTTTTTGAAAAGATTAAAGCCAGAAAGTAAATTAATCTGCTTTTCCTCTGCAGCTTAAATGCAGAGGGAAGCTATCTAAGCTTTAGGAGAAATCTCCCTTCAAATTTACTTAGTTATATATATACATTTATTTATTTATTTATTTATATATCCATATATGTATATATTTATATATTTATTTATTACATATTTAGGCTTTTCTAAGTCTCCAGGTTTTATTGTAAGTTATATTCTGGGGATACCTGATTGTAACTGCATTTTTACAGAATCTTTTTTGAAAAAAATCTGCAGAAAAAGGGTACGAAATAAAGTTGTGTAAATATTTCCCAATTTTCTCAATACTTATTTCCAGAAATCACGATGTAAAAGCAGTTTGCTAAGCGAAAAGGAGTGGGGGGGGTTAAAGTTCTTTTTGGGACTGATTCTGAGATACACCGGCAATCTTCTTATATTATTAGGGTAAAGAGAAAAGACCGTTATGTTTAGCCAAACATAACGCATTTAGATTACACGGTAGAACTGGAAAAAGACTGCTATTTAACAGCTTTAAATATTGAACTGTATAAAGTCCAGCACTCATAGACAGCGGGACCCATACTTTATTTTATACCCCAGGTGTGTCCTGGAATGTGTGTAAGATTTTATTCAGTAGTGGAGGAGGAGAATATGAGAAAGAATAAAGAACTGATAATTCTGTTAGTACTGTTAGGTGTATTCCTTGCAATAGGATGCGTTGAAAACCAAAATGAAGTTCCAACTGCCACAGAAACCCCAAATACTACAATAACTCCGGTTACTAACGAAACCGATGTTATAACAGTTTCCGCAGCTGCGAGCCTTACAGAAGCTTTTACTGACATAGCTTCTGAATATGAAGATGAAAATCCCGGAACTGATGTGAACCTTAACTTTGGAGGTTCGGGTAGCCTGCGCGCACAAATAGAAGGGGGAGCTCCTGTCGATGTTTTTGCTTCAGCTGATGAACTTCAGATGGACATACTTGCCAATGATTCACTCATTGATAACTCTACAAGAGAAAACTTTGCCCAAAATTACCTTGTGCTCATCGTCCCTGAAAGCAGCACCCTTAATATAACAAGCCTGGAAGACCTTGCAGATCGCAGAGTTGAAAAAATTGCAATTGGAAACCCTGATACAGCTCCTGTAGGGAAATATACAAAGCTTGCATTGACTGAAGCAGGTTTGTGGAATCAGCTTGAAAATAAAACTGTGCTTGCTGAAGATGTAAGACAAACGCTTGTATATGTCGAAAGAGGAGAAGTAGATGCCGGTTTTGTATACTTAACCGATGCAATGGCTGCAGATCCCGGAGCCGTTAAGGTAATTACAAATGTATCGGTCAGTACTCCTGTAAAATATCCGATAGCTATAGTTTCTTCCTCCGAGAATAAAGAAGAAGCGCAGGAATTCGTAGATCTGGTAACCGGAGAAGAAGGGCAAGCTGTACTGGAAAAATACGGGTTTATTCCCGATCAAGATGAGCAATAAAATAAGCAATAAAATAAGCAATAAAAATATGCTGTAAAAGATGATATTATGTTGGACCAGTTTGACCAGATAGGTTTTCCAATATTCATTACCTTCTGGATAGCCAGCATATCCACTTTTCTTGTACTTTGCAGCGGCACAATTATTGCTTATATATTTGCAAGATATGATTTCCGGGGAAAAGGACTTGCTGAGCTGCTTGTTACCCTTCCTCTTATCCTTCCTCCTACGGTAATTGGCTATATACTGGTAATTATTATGGGAAAAAACGGGTTTCTTGGGCAGTTAATTTTCAAAGTTTTGGGCACCGGAATTCTGTTTACCTGGCAGGCTGCAGTCATTGCAGCTTATACTGTATCCCTTCCTCTGATGGTAAGAACAGCACAGGCAGCCATAGAAGCTGTAGATAAGGAACTTGAATATGCAGCCTATATCCTTGGAAGAACAGAGCTTGAAACTGCTCTGCTAATAACACTTCCGCTTGCAAAAAAGGGTATATTTGCAGGACTGGTCCTGAGTTTCGCCAGGGCTATTGGAGAATTCGGGGCAACCCTTATGCTGGCAGGAAACATTCCCGGGAAAACCAACACGATGTCCATATCAATATACAGTGCTTTTCAGGCAGGTAATGATGAACTTGCTCAGACACTGGTCTTAGTCCTTATTCTCGCGTCTCTGCTGGCTATCTCTCTAGCTGGCAGATTCGTAGGAAAATTAGAGGTATAAAGCTTGAATATTAAAATTAACCTTAA
>JBNAKO010000175.1:0-26435 GCA_049706495.1 Methanosarcina sp.
TAATAAATTAATCATTTTATAGGCTAAGCTTATGCGATGATAATTGTTAGACTTGTTACATTACAATCTATTATTACATTACAATTTGTTGCTATTTGATCCCTTTTGATATTTAATAATTCTAAATTATATTAACTCATATTTTATCAACCAATAAACCAATTACACGTTCAAACTAATTAACCCGAAATTCATTTTCAGTTAATCTTTAATCTTATTAGTTCTAGTTATCCTTTAATTATCTTTAACTATCTTTAACTAATCTTCAATAAAGTTTTATAAATTCCATGGATTCTAATTAAATTAAATTAAATTAAATTGAATTGAATTGAATTGAATTGAATTAAATCAAAAATTAACTTAATGAGCTGTTATAAAATTATAGAAATTATAAAAAATTATAAAAAATTTTGTTTATTTCGTTTATTTAATTACATTTGTTTCTCGTTTAACCATAAATTTAACTATAACTTTAATATTTAAGTCTAAAAGGTATTTTTGATGAAAATAATAGCGTTTGTAGGTATGCCAGCCTCTGGAAAATCCGAAGCTGCAAGAATTGCTTCTGAAATGGGAGTTCCAGTCGTTAATATGGGTGATGTGATCCGGAAGGAAGTATTAAGACGCGGGCTTGAACCGAATGATTCCAATACTGGAATGGTTGCAAATGACCTTCGTGAGTGCGAAGGAATGAATGCAGTTGCAATACGTTGCATTTCCCAGATTAAGGAAGCAGGTTCTGAACTTGTTGTTGTAGATGGAGTACGTGGGATTGCCGAAGTTGAATGTTTCAGGAAAGAATTTGGAAAAGGATTTGTTTTAATTTCTATTTATGCTCCAATAGAAACCCGTTTCTCAAGGATTCAAAAAAGGGGTAGGAGCGATGATATGAGTACTCTAGAAGGACTTCGTAATCGAGATGAAAGGGAACTTGGCTGGGGAATGGGTCAAGCTATAGAGGCGTCAAACATTGAAATTGAAAATAACTTTGCTCTGGATACTTTCAGAAAAGATGTTATCGAAGTTCTTAATAATTATTCCGGCACAGACAATGGAAACTGTCCTTAATTAACTATTTTTTCGAATTATTACATTTAAAATAAGTAAAATTTAAAGTCAATATAGCTCAACATTACCAAGCTTAGTTCCTGGAGTAAATTTATGATATATGTTAAGGTTTCAGCATTTGTTTATCCTACCGAAGACTCCGAAAAAGTTCGGAAGGCGATTATTTCCCTTTTTACTAATCTTAAAATTGAAAAAGAACCCGTCAAGATTACTGGAAATCACAAAGAAATTTCTCCTCTTTTTTTGCTTTCTGGAGAAGATGGGATAGAATTATTACAAAGTTTTCATGGGTTAATTCGAAGAGAGGGAATAATAGATAGTATCCGGGATAAAGTTTTCAATAAGGGGTTATCCAATGATGGGCTGTCAACCCGTTTCTTACTTAATAAACAGGCCGCATTCGTAGGAATTCCAAGTATTCCTCCACAGGAAGAACCTTTAGGCTCTATTGAAGTCTTTATCAAAGCCGGCTCGCAGGCTGAAATGGAAAGATTATTTGCGTGGCTTTTGCCTCCTACAGAAAATGGAAAACCTGTTATTGAAGTAGAAATGAAATCTGTAGAAGTACCCTGACATATTTAATTGAGGTATTTAATCGACATATTTAAGATATACTATTTTTAGCTCAAGACACACTTTTTATTTATCATGAGCTGATCCCAAAATTCCAGATTATTTTTCCCAATATTGTGTTTCAAATTATCATTTGAGCTTCTGATTATGGAATTAAGCTTGAAAAATCAGAATGTATCAAAGAAAAATGAGTTTTGGGATAGCGTATATAACATTCTTTTTAACATTTTTTAATATTCTTTTTAGCTATTACAACACTCTAATTTGCTATTAGTATACCTAAAATATACCTAATGTACATAGATTTCAATTATTTGTCTTTATAAGAAAACTGACTTCCTTTATTTAATTATCAGTAAATTATATCTTAATTTGCGCCCACAGATTATCAATAAATAAAAAGGAACTTTACAACCATGCAATTGCACAGAATTAGTTTTTCATCGCGTGCAGTCGTTGAAGATCCGTTTAAATGGGCTTACACGCTTGAAGATCATGGATATACCGGGTGGGAAATAGTACAGGAGGGTTCCCAGTGTCTGAACAACAAGAACATCCAGAACTTAAAAAGCATTCATGACACTACCGGGCTCGAATTAACTTTACACCTTCCTTTTTCAGATATGAATCTTGCAGGCCTGAACGAGTCAATCCGCGGCGAAGTTATCAGGCAAATGAAACATTATCTAACTCTTGCTTCCAATTATGTTAATTTAGCAGTCGTCCATCCAGGCTATCTTTCCCCTTATGGGGTGCAGGTTCCAGAAGAAGCATACCTGACCAATCTTGCATCCCTGCGCGATATCTGTGACTTTGCAGCAGATTTCGGAATCTTGATTGCAGTCGAAAACATGCCTGATCTACCCAAAATTTTTGGTAAATATCCCGATGAAATGGTTGAAATGCTTGATTCAATAGGAAGTCACAATGTAGGTTTTACCTTTGATATCGGGCATGCAAATACTGTTGGGCTTATTAACGACTACCTCGATCTTCTTAAAAATAAGATTTCTCACATACATATTCACGATAATATGGGGAAAAAAGACGAACACCTTCCCCTGGGAAAAGGGACAATAGACTGGAAAAATGTCATGGAAAAACTTTCAGACTATAAAGGAATCTTCGTTACAGAAATGAGCACAGTTGAAGAAGGAATTGAAAGCCTTGAATTTTTAAGAAAATTATAAAACTAATTTTAATTGTATTTAAGTAATTTAACACTATATAAGAAAAAGACAAAACTTATTTATATTATTTACATATTTATATAGTTTATCATATTTTTGTTACACTTTTAATTTTGAAATTATTAACTTCTCTAAATCATTACTTCTCTTTTTTTCTAATTTCTTTTCCAATTTCTCTTCTTATTTTCCTTTAGAAGTTTTTGCTTTTTTTCATTTTGTCTTTTATTTAGCTTTTTGTTTGTTTTTATTTTCGTTTTTGTTTATTGTTTATTGTTTTTTTATTCTATCATTTTCCTTTATTATTTATTTTTCTTTTTCCTTTTTGTTTTCTTTTTTCTCTTTAATTTATATTATAATTTTTCCACTCTGCTTTTTACCTTGTTCTTTTAAGTAATATACCCAATCTCCATGCTCTATTATTTCTGATTCAGGTTTCTGGTCATAGACATAGATGAAAGCTTTAATTTTTTGCCCTGCAATTTCTAGATTAATATTTTCTCTATGATATCCGCCGAAAAGCTCCATGTAATCTATCGATTTTGCAACTTCAAGTTGCTGTTTTCCTGAAAATCTTCGTACTTCTACAATTACTGATGAGTCTTCTGAAGGATAAATACCCGGGTAAGGGCCCAGAGAATAAAGAGCATATCCTTTTATTTTTGTTATTCCTAAAAACTCGGACTTATTCTGAAGATCAAAACGCTTATTATTATACAGGCCATTTCGAAGACTGCCATAAAGCGCCATTACAATTTCTTCACCTTCAGGCCTGTGATAAGAGCGCTGCCAGCAAACATTTCTGTGAAAAATAGTACCGTAAAGAGTCTTGTTTTGTTCCTGTTTCATTTTTCCAGTCAGCTCGTTTTATCTGGATAATTTTTTAGTTATTATTTAAGTTATTACTTCTTTCTATCTTAACCGAAACTTTTCTTATATAATTTTTCTGAATCTTTTCGGTGTCCGGTTATAACTTCTTTTTTCAAAATATACTTAGATTATATCTAAAAATAATTCTTTAAATAATTAAAAAGGTTTTTGTATATAATGTATACAGAATACTTTAGATAATAAAAAATACTTTAAAATTTCTGATTTTAAAAATTAAAAATTCTGGTTTTAAAATAGAATATTTCCTATGAGCTTATCCCACTCAAAATTACTTCTCTTAATCCTGTATTCCAGATTATCAACTGTGCTTCTGATAACAGAAGTAATTTTGAGAAATTAGGATTAATAGATAAAATAGGTTTTGAGATAGCTTTTATAATAAATTATAGGAATTGTTTAAACTTGTATTCTTTTTTCACTTGATTCTTCTCTCACTTGATTTTTTCTTTCATTTTATTTTTCTTTTATAAAACCATAAGCAGTAAAACGCTGCGTTAAATCCAGATTTGCCAGCAAGAAACGATCTTGTTTACTGTATGCCACTTTTTTATTGCCTGAAAGTTCCAGAGTACAGGCACTTCCTGGCTTTACTTCTTTTACTTCCTGCCCATCTACTAGAATTTTTTCCACGCGTACAGGTTCGGATTGCAAGCCGACAAAAAGGTGTAATACACTTGAGGTTTCGATTTTTTTAGTAAATTTAGAGATAGTACAATCAAGAACATAGTCGGTGCTTACGATTTCTTTATCAGAAATAATAAATCCTCTTTCTATATCTTTAGCCTGTACATTTTTAAGCCGCATACCTACTCTGGTACCAGTTGAAGCGCTCTCGATATCTACATCATGGCTTTGAATAGAGCGAATTTCAATTTCTCTATCAAGGGGAAAAATTTTAGTTTTATCTTTTTCTTTTGAAATCCCTTGCTTGACTACTCCAAGTACAACACAGCCTTTTCCCATAACATTAAAAGCATGGTCTATAAACACTCTTGCAGGCAGGTTATTTAATTCAGCCTGCTCAGACTCGATTTCCTCTGAAATTTCATTAATTTTAGCTTTGAGTTCTTCTACACCTTCAAAAGGGTTTTTCGCACTTTTATTTGTATTCAAGGAAATACATTCCCAGTCCTGAAGGGAAGTGCCTGCTGTCATTAATTTTATCTTTTTTTTCAGTTCATCAACTGCATGCATATGTGTACTATCAGATCGTGTCAGAGCAATTATTCCATGCTTAAGACCCAAGAGATCAAGAGCAACAATGCATTCTCCGGTATACATGCTGGCAGGACTTTCTTTATCCAGGCCATTCGGAGGGATACAGAGAATTGCCATATCAGAAATGTTAAGTGCAGTGATCAGGGGTTTTAAAGTTCTAGGATAACTGTGAGGATCCACAAAGACCATTTTCCGACTTTCTTTATCGTTGTTATACATTGTTATATCGGAAGATGTTCCCTTCCTTCCAAGATTTGCAGCAAGAGAAGTCTTTCCGCTTTTCTCTGTCCCGATAATTGCAAGGTTTGTCATATGAATCCCTTTCTAATTTTTATAGAATTTTTATAGAATTAGTATTTTCTAATTATTATAAAGTCCTTATTATTGTTAATAAGGCCAATAATTGCAGGCACTGACTTATAGTTTCTAATAAAGGTGTTAACGTATGAATAATAAATTTATTCTGAATTAAAATTCAGAATATAAATTTGCTATATATATAATTTGGATTATAAATTGGAATGTAGTTTGATATATTAAATTGAAATATTAATTTGATAATTATCCGCATTTGAATAACTTAAATTATTTTAATTTTTTGAGTTACTTAGAAATAGGCTAGATAAAAGTTAGTTGGGGTTTGAATTCTTTAGGCTTCTAAATAATAAAGATCATTGGAAATAAATTAGTAAATAATTAATAGGTTTCTAATAGTGGATAATTGGTTTAAATATACTAATCGATTATATATTCAATTCAAGCAAGAACTTACAGTTTCAAGTTAAACTATTAAATTATAATAATATCAGGAAAATTAAAATATTTTTATTCTTTTATCTTCAGGCAACATTTGTTTTAGGCTTAAATCTCTGAACTTACCAGAGTTCCCCATTTAAAATTGCTTGAGTTTTATCATTCGTACTTTTATTCATTTTCCTTATAACTATTAAATATTCGTCTCCAATAAGCTGAGGTTCTTCAAAAATTGCATCGATTCCAAGTCTTTTTAAATATTCTTCGAATTCGGCTACAGTTTCAAGGTTTTTGACTCGAATCCTTGCTTCTTCATACAATCGCTGCCCTTTTTTAACAGTTTCGATAGAGCCTCTAAGTGAATCAAGTATACTCCCTCCAAGTTGCATGCAGCGTTTTTCAAAATCAGCCTTGTTTTCTCTCCATTCGACTGTTTGAAAACCCTCCCTGACAATTCTGGAGAGCATATATTCTCTACCTGCTTCGTTATAAAACTTAAATGCATGCCTGAGATCTGAACAATTACTCTGGGAAGAAGTATATTTTAATGAAGGAAGGATCATTTCTGGGTCTTTTATTACAACACCTTCATGCTCTTCTTCTCCTAGCTTCTTAATTATTTCTGTTATTTTTTCAAGAGCTGTTTCAACAGGAATTTCTCCAAAAGACTTTACCTGGAAAAAACCATATTTTTGAAGAATTTCTCGCCTCTCAGTTATTGGAAGAGGCTCACCTGTATTTTTTTTCCTGGCATCAAAGATATAAAATTCGACGGATTCCACTCCATAGATGTATTTTGGAATATAGGGATTTTCAGGGCCTATCATTTCTCCATAAAGTACAAGTTCTGGAAAATCTTCGAAAAATTTAAGGTTCAATTTTTCTTTCGCTTTTTCAGTCGTATAGGGGCAGATATAACCACTTCGAGTAATTGCAAGTATTTCTCCCTTAATCTTTGCAATCCTGACATTATATCCATTCATTTTCTCTTCTACAAAGACCTTTTCAAGCCCATTAAAATGCTTTTTAATTGTTGGGTCCAGAATCATTGCTCTTCGGATTTTTGGGAAACCCGTAATAATTTCAAAAGAATTATTCTGTTCATAAAGCACTGTTCCTCTCTCGATACGAGAAATCTCCTTATCAAAACGCAGCAGATGTTCGTACTTTCCCCAATTCCGAGCAAGGTAATTCTTCTCAAAAAGATGCTGCAATTTATCTTTATCAAAACCAAGGTAGTTGGCAAGTCTGGATATAAATTCTGGATTTAACTTCTCGTTCCCCTCTTTGCTCATATTTATCTATCTACGTTTAGGCCTGAAATAAGTTATCATTGGTTATATCTCCAGAATGGTTTCATTCCTAAAGTTAGGCTAAAAGAGAGATCTTAGAAACATGAATGGTTCATTAAAAATCTTTTTAAGTATAAGCGTTCTAATCTTGGAGAAATTTAAATTAAATATTTATCAGTTGTCTATAAATTGGAGGTTGCAAAATGCCAGATGAAATAGATTTCGAAATTATCGGCGACGATATGCAAATTGTTGAGATTGAGCTTGATCCGGGAGAAGCTGTCCAGGCAGAAGCTGGGGCCATGGCATATATGGGCCCAGGGATCCAGATGCAGACCAATACAGGCAATGAGGGCGGTGGACTTTTTGGCGGACTTAAAAAAGGTCTGAAAAGAGCTCTCGCAGGAGAGAGTTTTTTCATTACCAACTTTATTCACAAAGGGACAGGAAAAGGTCATGTGGCATTTGCAGCTCCTTATCCTGGCAAGATACTTCCAATTGACCTTAAAAAGTTTGGAGGCAGTATTCTTTGCCAGAAAGATGCCTTCCTGTGTGCTGCACGCGGAATAGAAATTGAAGTGGCTTTTACCCGAAAGCTTGGTGCAGGCCTTTTTGGCGGAGAGGGTTTCATTCTTCAGAGACTTAAAGGAGATGGTTTGGCCTTTGTGCATATTGGAGGCACTGTAATAAAAAAGGATCTTGCACCCGGAGAAACATATCATGTAGATACAGGATGTGTTGCAGCTTTTACGGAAAGTGTAACATATGATATAACCTGGACAAAAGACTTTAAAAATGCCCTCTTCGGTGGAGAAGGAGTTGTTCTTGCAACCCTTACTGGTCCAGGCACTGTATATATGCAGAGTCTTCCTTTTTCCCGTCTTGCTGATAGGATCTTTGCAGCCTCTGCTTACGGCCGCAGCAGGGACGAACAGACTGGGATTGCAGGCACTGGAATCCTAGGAGGCATTATTGGAGGAGATAGATCTTTTTAAATCTCTAATAAACAATAAATTGAAAATTAAATTTTATTCTTAATTTTCTTATTTATTTTAAATTTAAAATTAAATTATAAATCAATGAATATAATTGAGGCTATCTTAAAACTCATTTTATCTATTAACCCTAATTCCTCAAAGTTACTTCCATCATCAAAAGCATAATTTATAGTTTCGAACTTTATAGTTTCGAACACAGGATTGCATGAGTAATTTTGATTTTTGGGTGAGTTTTAGGGGAGTTTTGGGATTAGCTCATTTATAGATAACTATTTTCAAAGTTTGAAACAATGAAAGGTTTTAGATTGAAATTGCAGTTAAAATTATAACTCAAAATTCCAAATTGAAAACTATAGGTCGTGCATCATTAATTGGTTGATATTTCATCTTTGAATATACATAATTCACCTCTTCCTGCTTTCTAAGCTTATCTGCATAAAGGAAATTGAGCGTGCATAAAGCAAAGAGTGAAAGTAGAATGCGAATATGTCATACACCAGAAAATATCAACTGACTATTAGTGGACTACCAAACTATAAGTTGAAAAACTATTAGTTGAAAAATTATAAATTAGAGTTATCGCTAAAAAATTATTAATTAAAAAATTATAAAATTTTGTGGATTAAATCCTGGGGCATTAAACTCTAAAAAAGCTAAAGGATTAAAACTAAAATTCAAATGTTTGTAATATTAGGATTATTGCCCTTATGGGGCAGGCCTTTTAATTCCTCGTTTTTCATTACGTTATTTCTTATATTTCAGAGATATTAAAAGTTTGATAAATTTATCAAACTTTTAATTTTATTTTTTAATCAGATTTTAAGTAAATATTATTCTTATATTTCACTTTTTAATAATTCATTCTTTGATTGTGTTTATAATATTCCTGCGGGCCAGGAAGCCAGTAAGTTCTTCTTCCAGATTAAGTACCGGGACACCTCCAACATCATGTTCCAGCATCTTCTGGACAGCTTCTGCAAGAGGGGTATTTGTATAAACACTGATAACACTGCGGGTCATAATATCTCCTACAAGGAGATTCTTAATTCTTGAATCCTGCTGGTTATCAGCTACAAGATCTCTGAAAGAACGCATGGCAAAGGCGATATCATCTTCTGCAATTATGCCTACAAGCTTGCCATTTTCAAGTACCGGGAGTCTTCCCACATTATTATCAAGTATTAGACGCCTGGCATGGCTCACTCTGTCTAAGGGGCTGGCAATAATAGGATTTTTTTCCATTACTTCCCCTACAAAACCTGTAAATCTGTTTATTTTCATGAACTCTTGAGGAGTTACCCAGCCCATAGCATTTCCATTATCCGTAACAATGAGTACTCCACTTTTCTTCTTTATAAGAGTGAGAGCATCTCTAACATCGGTATCTGGCAGAACCTTGACAAAGTTATCGGATACGGCTGTTGCAACATGCAGAGAAGATGCGGGTTTACTCAGTTTCTTGCGAGTACCCAGCTGCTCTGTCAGACTTCTCATAGTAAGTACACCAAGTACCTGATCGCCGTGGACTACAAGCAAACGTTTTGTGTCTTTCTTTTCCATAAGGTCGAGGGCGTGAGATATGGTGTCTGACTTGTCAATTCTGTATGGTTGTACCATTATATCTTTAACTTGCATGCGATTCACCTCATGCGTATCCAGGATTTCAATTATTTTTCCCCGCAATTCTCTTTTGCGGGCTTAGTCATTCTTTTTAGTTTCCTAGTCATTTTTAATTTATTTTTGCTATTTAAAATCTTAATAGCTGCTATATTCTGCTAGGCACTAAATTCCGCAGTTTTATTTCAGATGACGGCTTTAATAAGGTCGGTTCTGCTTAATATCCCAACTATACTGTCTCCATCACTCACAGGAAGCGCAGTTGATCCTTCTTCCATCATTTTTTTTGCAGCTGCGCTAATGTTTTCATTTACATCAATAGAAACAATTGGAGAAACCATGATGTCTTCTGCGGTTAAGGGAACTTCTTTTACATACCTGTAAGTTTTCTGGCCTCCAGGAGAAGATTTGCGAGCCATTTTAATGTTTTTTGTTGAAAGTTTGCCCTCATTATCTGTTAAAAGGTTTAAAGCAAGGCTTTTCCTGGAAATAATCCCTACAGTTTTTCCTGCATCGTCTTTAACAACAACTCTTTCGATTTCATTTTTATTCATTTCATCGATTACATGATTTATAGTATGATGTCTATGAACAGAAACAATCTCTTCAGTCATGAGTTTGTCAATCTTTGTTTTTATTTCTTCATGTTCTGCTACATAACGCACTAAATCTGTTCTGGTTAAAATACCTACGATGCCATTTTTTGCCACAGGGATGTTATGTACTCTGTTCTCAAGCATTAAAGAAACTGCCTGGGAAATAGAGGCTTCCGGATAGATTGTGATTACTGACTCTGTCATTAACAATTTTATAGGAATCTGATCAATAGGCCTTCTTCTCCAGAGAGGTTCAGCCTGTGCCAGCCGGTTGGTTATGTCTGATTTTGTGACGATTCCCACCATCTTGCCCTCATTAAGGACAAGCAACGTACTGATTCTATGTCTTAACATCAGTTTTCTTGCATGTGACACGGGCTCATCTGCATTAATTACATACACAGGTGAACTCATGATGTCCGCCACATTCATGGAATACCTCCTTCATTTTTACAATATATAAGTGTCAATAGTTATACTTTTTGAATGGGATGCGAACTTCACAATTTTTAGTTGCATATCCCAAACCTTTAAAGTATTAACCAATTTTTTTAGTAAACTAAAAGATTTTTAAATTAGTTTACTATACAACCGAGTAATTCAAGGTAATTCTTTTCAGGTACAAGTTGTAGTAGGCAGTATTTTAGGTATTTTAGAAGGTCTCAAAACATTTCTGACTTGTAATTTAGTACCTATCTAAAACTTAATAAGAAGGTAGTTTTGCCTATCTATCATTTTCGATAATTTTAAAATACTGGAAGATTCAGAAAATTTTGATCAATATTTAGATTCGAAATTTTCTAAAAATTCCAATATCTCTTCAATCCTGTCTAGTATGTTTCATTTCTTTATGACCGAACCGGAATTCTTCAAATTTATTCAAAAGCTCTCAAGACGTCGCTTTCTGTGATAATTCCGCGCAGGTATTCCCCTTCCAGAATTGGAAGAGAACCTATCTTATTCTCAAGCATCATCTGGACAGCTTTTCCCATGTCAGTACCCAAACCTGTCCAGATTAACTCATCCGAGACAATTGACCCTACGGGCAGGTCAAGGGCTTCGTGAATATTTCCTGTTGTCAGTTTAGTGAAGGCATCTCCTTTTCCTAAGAAATGAATAATATCAGAGGCAGTAATTATACCGGCAAAAATTCCGTCCTTAACTACAGGTAATCTTCGGAACCTGTTCTCTACCATAACTTTTGCTGCGTGTCCGATGGGAGTATCTGTTGACACAAGTTTGACATTTTTGGTCATATAGTCATCAACAGTTTTATTTGTAACAAGGCCGCCCATCAGTTCTATTGCATTTCTTTCAGTAAAAATTGCAATAACCCGCATATCATCGTCAACAATTGGCAGGCCTCCTGTTCTCGTTTTAAGCATTGTAGATATAGCTTCTTTAAAATCAGCTTGCTCATCCAGATAAGCAACATCTGTGTTCATTATCTGTCTTACTTCTTCATTAATTGCAGCTAATAGATTTCCTTTAAATCTATTCTCAACAAGTAGGTTTTTCCTGCCTCCTCCAAGAAAATCAATGATATCAATGGTAGTAACTACACCTTCTAATCTTTGAGTTCCAGCGTCTGTAATAGGGATACGTCTAAACCTTCTTTCGGTCATGATTTTAATTGCTTCCATTATTGTTCCTGTAGGAGGAAGAGTTACTACATTTCTTGTTGCCAGGGCCAAAATTTTTCCTTCATGTTCAGAAATTCGGGATTTAAATTCTGGGCCTATTCGCATAGTTCCCATACTGCTAATTACATGAGGGTCTTTCTGCTGCGCCTTTTTAGATTTACTCACACCTGGCTGAACGTTCATCTTATCGACTGATGAAAATTTTGTATGTTTGTTCAATCATATCACCAAATTCGAGTTGCATAATTGCTTTTTTATACGCCGTTTTTCCTGCTCATAAGAGCGGAATTTCAGTCTGGAATTTTTTTTCAACAGAATATTTATGCTCCTGGAAAAAACAAAACCTGAAAGCAATTTCCCGAATCTTTCCTGAAGGCTTTCCTTAAGATTTTATATTTCCAAAATATAACTATTATTAATGATAGTTTCTGATTTTTAATTCTTTTGCGTGAAAGTTTCGATTAAAATAAAAATAATAGAAAATCTTTACTCATCCTCTATTATTTTATAAAATTTCACTTGAAGCTTATTCAAAACCTGTTTTCCAGGGTTTTTTCAGGCCATCCATTAACAACAGACTCTAAGATATCCTGTCTATCAACGATTCCGGATACTTTTCCCTGCTCGTTTACTACAGTGACACGCCCGATATCATAGCGCATAATCATTTCAATTGCACTCTGTAAAGAGTCATTTTCCAAAAGTGTGTATGTAGGTGTTGACATTATTTTTTCAATTTTTGGGCTGTCATTAGGCCTTGTGCGCCTCTCATCTTCTACTTCAATTCTAGCAGCGCCTGATTTGATTATATCCCGTCTGGTTACCATTCCAATAGGTTCGCCTTTTTTAGAAACGACTGGAAGACCTGTGTAATCTTTTTCAAGCATATGCCCCCAGGCTGTGTTGACTTTATCCTCTGGAGAGCAAGTTTTGACCTTTTTTGTCATTATCTCTTCCAGGCTTTTGGGAATATTTTTAGGAATCTCTACATTTCTAAGAATATCCACAATACTGAGGATTCCAGTAACAGTACGATCTGTAGTTGACTTAACAACCGGAACCCTATTCTGTTTTGATTGCACCATTAATTTTGCAGCTTTCATAATGTCCATGTCAGGAGTAATCGTAGGAGACTGTCTTGCATACCCTCCAACTGTTACATTTGAGCGTGTAGATGTAACCCTCAATATGTCCTGGTCATTGACTACCCCAATAAGTCTCTTTTCTTCATCGACAACAACCAGGCTCCGAAGAAAGCGGTCACGCATTAACTGACGAGCATGGGTTACAAAATCCTGTTCTTTAATACTAACAGGCTCTTCAGACATTATTTCGCTAACATTCATAATTTACCTTCCCATATTTTTAACAGAAGACGCAAATTAAAATTTTATATTTTTATTATTCTCTCAAAATTCACTCTAAATTCATTCGAAATTTTCGCCTCTTTCCTGTCGGCAATTTCCGCACATGTACATTCCTTCTACAAGTTCAAGGTCTACTGAATAAAGATTGCAATTTTCGCACATACCTGTGATAAAACCCTCTTCCAGCTCCTCATTTGTAGTAACATACAGGAGAGGGTCCCGATTAATATCAATGAGATTTTTGAGTATAGTTGTAAGACCGGGTGTTATCATTAGAATGTCAGTGTTTGAAATTACTCCTATTATTGTATCATTCTCAAGTACTGGAAGCCTTTTGATATTTGCTTTTAACATGATTTGGGAAGCTTTTACTACACTAGTTTCAGGTCTTACGGTTATCAATGGGGTAGATAAGATTTTCCTTGCATCAACTTCGCTTGGCTTTAGATTCTCTGTAATAATACTCTTTACAAAGTCCCTTTCAGTTATGATCCCCATGGCTTTTCCATTTTCTGTAATGATAACGCTGCCAGCATCACTATTAACCATTTCTCTCGCAATAGAAGGAATATCCGAATTGATATCCATTGTAATAACGGTTTTATTCATCACTTCAAAAACCGAGATTTCTCTTTCAAGCTCTCTATTATGGATATCGCTCCCTATCTCCATTTCAGGGTCGTCTACCATTGATTATTTCTCCCCCTTTCTTTAGCATTTGTTAATCTGGAAATTTACAGATATTTTTTTCAAACTTGTCTACGCTTCCAGTTTTATATTAAAATGTATCAGCTTGCTTTAATTTTATAAAGACCAAGCTATGATTTAAAAATTAGAGTTTTGGTAAAATTGTCTTTTCGACGTATTTTTCTACCCTCTCTCCCTTGTCCGTTTTCCCCACACTTTTCGGACGTTTTTATAACAATTATATGAGTCAATGGTACATAATGATAACGGCATTGATATTTTTATTAGCTTTTAATTTACACGAATTCCCGATCAGAAGACTTTTTCCTGAAATTTTTTTCTTTATTCTTGATAATAATTTTAGTTGAGTATTAGAGGAAATTTTTCAGAACCCCCTTGTTTCCACTGGAGTTTTTTAATTTGAATGAAAAATATTTAATTATCTGAAAAAAATGTTAGAAAGAAGGTGAGAAAAGAAGTTATTTCATGAAAAGATTTTTTAAATTTAAAAAAAAATTAAATTATATTTAGAATATTATTTAATTCTCTCGCAGGAAATTTTTCAGACCCCTTTATTTCCACTGGAGTAAACTTTATAAAATTATATTACGACTATAATCCTATTTGATTAGAATATAAAGTCCATAACCAGAACTATGACCCGGGAAAAAAAGAACAAAAATTAGCAAACAAAGGAAATAAATTAGAAAAGAAAACACGCCAAACAGGCAGAGATGAAATAATCAAAGTATAGAGAATTAATAAAAACAATCACTACTTTGACTTTTAAGAGTATAGGATTGGAATTTTCAGGAGTAATAAAAGAGTGATTATAAGTCTGATTAGAGCATAATTACTCTACTCCGATTTCCAACACTTAACTCGATTTCTTCATTTAGCCCATATTTAGCATAAGCATCTATCACCTGGATTTCAGAATCGATGTCCAGATCCTCTATTACATAAGCTTGTTCTCCCCAGAGGGTTATTCTGATATTGCCTGTTTCATCTTTAAGTTGGAGATTTGCAACCACACTTTCAGTCCCATCCTCTCTCTCAAACTCTCGAAGTTCTCCTATTTCAGAAACTTTCCCCTGAACCGAATAACTTTCTCCTGGGACAACATCTGCAAGACCAGTAAACTTTTCTTTGTATTCGACTATTTTCTCAGTCTTTTGAATTATTCCTCTTGATCCCATATTCAGTTCTATTTGCTGGCTGAAAGCGTTTTGCTTGGAATAAGCATGAAGTACTTCTATAGTTTCATCAAAATCAATTTCATCCAGAAAATCTGTTTTCTCATCCCAGAGCGTTAATCTTATTTTACCCGTAGAATCTCCAAGGGTCAAATTTCCAACTCTGCCTGCAGACCCATCTTTTTTCTCAAAAGTTCTCACTTCTGCAATGTCAAGTACTTTTCCGGATACATTAATATTGTTCATATCAGGTTCGATTTCTGCAATCGGAGTAAATTCTTCTTGATATTCTATTTTCTTTTCACTCTTCCTTATTATACTTCTATTTCCGATTTGAAGCTCAATTTTCTGGGTAAAGGCATTTTCTCTTGCATAAGCATTGATCAACTCTATACTGTCGCCATATTCAATCTGGTTTAGAAAGTCAGATTTTTCGTCCCATAAAGTGACCCTGATAGTACCTGTATTATCTCCAAGGAGAAGATTTCCAACTTTTCCGCTGTTGCCGTCTTTTTTCTGGAAAGTCCTTATTTCGGAAATTTCAAGAACTTTGCCTGCAAGATTAAGATCTCCCATCCCATCTTTTATATCTTTTATTTTCTGGTTATTTGAAGCTACATCGATTTCTTCGTCGCATTCAGCCAGAACCCCGTTATTTCCTATATTGACTTCCACGCCTGAATATCCCTGTTTTGCATAGCCGCTTATCTGCAAGGTTTGACCTGCTTTAATTTTTCCTTCTTTTATCAGGTCTGCCATATTATCCCAGAGGGTTAACCGAGTTTTTCCGGTCTCATCTCCAACAATTACATTTCCAACTCTTCCTATAGTCCCATCATTCCTGGTAAACTCCTTAACATCAAAAACCGAAATAACTCTGGCAATGAAATTAACCGGCCCACTTTCAGCTGTAATATTTTCGATTTTTATTGTATCCCGCCCTACATCAGAAAACCCAAGTTCATTGGCAATAAGCATAGCAGCCATAGGTTCATCGCAAAGCCCTCCCATACCTTCTACTTTATCCTGGATACGCTGCAGAAAATCTTCTCTGCTAATTACATGGCTGAGTTTTTTATAAACGGATTCAATATCAGTCATTTTATCCCCTATACTGTAAGTATTATTTTTCGATGAATGTGATTTCAATAATTTTTAGTTGTTCTTGATTTCGATTAAATTTTAAAGTCTTTTATTAGCGTGTTCATAACTTTACATTATAGTATTAGATTTAGATAGATTTAGATTGAGATCTGAAATTATATTACTAATTGATATGTCTTTTACCCGGCATTCAGTCCGGGCCATTTATGTAATTGTAAATTCAAAATATCCCGGACAAATCCAGCAAAGCTCTACGGAGTCCAGGTCAGTTTGAATTGGATGAACTTCTATTGAAGTCTGTATAAGGCTTAAATAAATTTTCAGATGAAATTTTTTGAAAGCAAATATTTCAAATTCCTGTTAACAGGAAAATAAAAAGTAAATATTATTAGTGAGTCTTTGTATATATTATTTTTAAATTGATTTATTGATTTTAATTTGTAATTTTATTCCTTTTTAAATTACCTTTTTTTGTTTATTTCTATAATATTTTAAACCTTAAATGATTCTCCTGGACTTTTCCAGAATAATTGAGAATTTTTGTAATGTATTTTTTTAAAAATGTATTTTCCTGAGATATGTTCTATGTAAAGAGAATGATGTCAAGTTCTTTTTTGTCGGACATTCGAATATTTGTTGATATATGCCCTTATTTAAAGTAAAACGGCTCTCTAGACAACACAAATTTTGTTTACGTTTTTAATTAATTTTGGATTGGTTTTCCGGTTCTGATATTAAAATTGATATTTAGGGTGGTTGTTCTAGAATAGATTTCATAAAATTTCAAAGCCGAATCAGTGATTTACTTGTTTAAATTCCATTTTTTATGTCCACTTTTGTTATGCTTAATACTTCTTTACTTCTACTTTCAAAAATGATCCCTTTTATCTGTATTCTTTCCTATCCTTTCGAGAGGTACATATTTTGAAGTTATAAGAAATATAACAAGACAGAACATTTTGCCTGTATTAGAGATAGAAGAATTGGTGCTTTACAAAGAAATTTAATAAAACTATTCTGATAAAATTCCTTTTACTATTGCAGTAACGGTTTTTTAATCTTGCAATTTTGGAAGAGGGGCGACTTATAGACTAAACATAAAAAATAAACTGGAATATTGATGAATAAATTCAAAGAAAATAAAGAAAACAATAATGTATAAAAAAATTTGAAGAACTATGATAATGAAAACAAAACCTTATTTATGGTAAAGTTTCATTATGTACGTGATATCATGATTCGAAAATGCACTGAGCACGGCTATTTTAGAGGAGGCAGCTGTCTGCAGTGTAGACACCCTGGCAGATACGTGCTGGATGATAACAAAGAGGAAAAACTCGGCAGGTTTGTTTCAGGTACTCTAAGACATTTTCCGACATCTGCAGGAGTTGAAATGGATAAATGCGGCTGGGTCAATCTGAACGCATTTTGCGATGTTATGAAAAAGCGATACAACTGGATGAGGAAAGAATATCTTTATGCTCTTGTAGAATCTGATGAAAAAGGAAGATATGAAATTCGCGAATCCAGAATTAGGGCACGTTATGGGCATTCTGTTGATGTTGATCTTGATTATGAAGAAAGCGACTATATGTACCTCTATTATGGGGCGAGCCCGGAAGAAGTCGATGTCCTGCTGGAAAATGGAATTTTCCCAATAAAACAGCGTTATGTTCATTTAAGTACTTCATATGAAAAGGCAGTAGAAGTAGCTCTCATCCATACTGAAAACCCTGTAATTCTTCAAATTGACGCTGTCAGAGCTCAGGACGATGGGATTTCCCTTAAGCTTGCGACTGATTCTATAGTGCTTGCTGAAGAGATTCCACCAGAGTACATTTTTATTGTTGAGGATTAACTTCGATTTTATCAAAATTAAGGATTTTTATTTTCTATTTTTTATTTTTACATTTTTATTTCTCTTATCCTTTTTTCTTTTTATCAATTTCCTTTTCTTCCTTTCCAATTTTTTGATTTCTTTTTATTATTCGTGTTTGTTTTACTGCTTAGTGTCTCTTTAAAGTCTTTTTCCTTATCAATTTATTTTTCAGATTATTTATTTCCTTATTTTCCTAATTTTCTTTTAGTTT
Source organism: Methanosarcina sp. (assembly GCA_049706495.1). Taxonomy (GTDB): domain Archaea; phylum Halobacteriota; class Methanosarcinia; order Methanosarcinales; family Methanosarcinaceae; genus Methanosarcina. Next base: position 18,281 of record JBNAKO010000175.1, read on the forward strand.
ACTGATATCTCAAAAAGCCCTTTCTTTTCTTCTATATTAAATTTTACATCCAGAAGCTGCTCAGTTATCCATATGTTTGTTGCAGCATGGAGAGAAATTTCCCGTACAGTGTAGGAACTACTGCCCGATAGAGCCATATAAGGAATTAACTGGTCTGCAAGGTACACATCAACAGCGGCACCTGATGCTAATTCTTTAATTATTTCTTCTGCAGCATGTTGGCCTACTTTTTCCGCAGGAAGCCCTTTTTTTCCAAGAGCACTTCCGCCTGAAAACCCTGCCCATAAAGTTATCCCGCTTCCAGTGGATAAAAATTCAAAGGATTTGTTCTCAATTTCGGAAGGATAGCCTGCTTCCAGAAGTTTAAGTTTTGCAGCTTCTGCCTGGCGTAAAGGTACATGTGCAGGAAGATTTGACGCATGCGAGACTCCTTTGATTTCTTCGCTTTCTCTTGAAAAATGAAATCCTTTAAGCTTGCAGGGTTCAAAAAAAGCTGAAACTTCTCCTCCCCCTTTTGGATAGTAACCATATTTTTTAAGAATTATATTGCCGGTGTAACCCAATCTCTCTAAAGCTTTAAATGTTACATTCTGAAGATAATCTATTGTTGGAGCCCAGGCAACATCAGTGCCCCCTCTTATCAGAAGCTCGACTTTTTTTTTCGAAAAAGGCAAAGCAGGCATTAGACATTGCAAAAGCAAGCTTATACTCCCTGCGGTTCCTATATCAATCTCATATTTACCCCCCTTTATTTCCACTGGAACAAAAGAGAGCTCAGTCGAGCCTGGAAAAAGCCCGAAAATTTCCGCTTCACAGATTTTTGCCGCAGTTTCGAGTGCTTTTAAATGCTGCTGCTTCAGGCCTGGGTTTGGTCTGTTTTTTCTAATATTTTTAATTTTTACTCCAGTCCCTGTGACTGCAGAAAGAGCAACAGCAGTTCGGACTAACTGGCCTCCCCCTTCCCCGTAAGAGCCATCAATTTCTAACATTTTTCCTCATATTCTAGCTTTGTTTATTTAATTAGTTTTCAATTCAAATGCCTTTAAAATCTAATTTCTTTTAATATTCTTATATAAAAATTGTTTTTAGAGGCTTCTTTTTAAGAGCGCTATAGAAGTTAATTTCCGAATGCTGTCCTTTTCTAAATTTTTCTTTAAAATTCCTTTCTTATTTTAATTTATTTTGTTTGCAGCTTTGTTCTCTCTTTCTTTAAGATTTCGACTTGCGGCTTTTACGGCTGGCAAAATAGGATCAACAAGCATAGAAACAGGAGGAGCGTAACAGGTTTCCGCTTCCAGAAGTTCTTTAATGGTAGCTTTTTTCCTGATTGCAAAAGAAAGACCATCAATTCTCTCTTTTATGCCCTCGCCCCCTGCAAGTTGCGCACCCACCAGAATATTTTCCTTAAACAGGAGTTTAATAAAAAGATCTTTACGACCCGGATAGTAAGATGCCCTTGTACGCCCGCGAGAAAATCCTGTAACCAGTTCAATGCCATAATCTGCTGCTTTTTTTGAAGTGATCCCCACTCCTCCAAATTGCAAGTCTCCTGCTACAGCTACCCAGGGGTCTATACGTGGTCTAAAAGTGGTATTCTTTCCTGTGATATTATTGGCAATTACATCGGCCATACTGCGGGCTGTAGTTCCAAGTTGACTGAGTCTGGTTTCTCCTGTTATGAGGTCTATTACTTCTGCGCATTCCCCACCTGCGTACACATATGGAAGAAAAGTCTTTCCTTTTTTTACCTGAAGCATTTCATTTACAATTATCCCGCCAGCTTTTCCTATTTCTATTCCAGTCTCCCTGGCAAGAGAAATTTCAGGTCTAACCCCGGTTGCGATAAGTATAAGATCGGCAGGAAACTGCCTGTTCCCTATATGTAAAATCTTCTCTTTCCAGAAGTTTTCAGGTACAAGAACAGGTTCTCCAGTAATTATTTCTATTCCAAGGCTTTCCAGATGTGCTCTCAAAATTCCTTCGATATCAGGATCAAGCTGTTTTGAAAGCAAGTTTTTGTTCCTGTTTATAAGAACGGTCTTTATCCCCCTCCTTACAAATGCAACAGCACACTCAATTCCTATTGTTCCTCCTCCAATGATACAGTTTTTTTTCACAGTTTCCAGAGTTTTTTCAAGGAGGATTCCATCAGATAAGTTTCTTAAAGTAAAAATCCCATATGGAAGAATATTTGCCCTACTCTTACGAGGTATAAAAGGCAGGCTTCCCGTAGCAATTACAAGTTCGTCAAAAGGATAGACCCCTTGTTCTGTTTTGACTATTTTCGAATTCAAATCTATTGATTTAACACTTTGATTTAGTCTGAGATTTATATTGTTTTTTTTAAAAAACTCAAGGGGCTTTACTATAAGTTTCTCAAAATTCTCAATCTCACGACCCAGGACAAAAGGTATTCCGCAATGGCTATAAGCTGTATGAGAGTCGCTTGAGATTACAATTATCTCAAAATTACTCTGTCTTCTTATTTTCGTAGCAGCCGCCATGCCGCAGGCCCCACCTCCTATAATAACTACTTTTTTGACGCTGGGTTTCTTTTTATTTTCTAGAGAATTTTGCAGGATAGCATTTTCTTCTAATTTGTGCTCAACATTATTCTCCTTTTTAATATTCTTATCCAAAAAAAGCTGCGTACTAGAATTGTTTTCCATACTTTTGTAATTAGAATTTCGCCTTTATAAGTTTTTAAAGAATTAGAATTCCTTTATTTTCGAATAAGAAATCTTTCGAGATTAAAAATATAAATACTTTATTTATAAAAAAGAACTGTTTTTTCAGTTTAAAACCCTCTGAACGAGCGAGTATGGGAGTGGGGGGGTTAATAGATAAAAAAGTTTCTATCCTCGCCCGTTCAAATTTTTACAAGTATTTCGTTTTATATATACTTTTCTAAATTTTTCTAGTTTATTATTTTTTTTAAAATTTCTAAATTTAATCATATTTTTTCCCTCAAAATTAATTTTCTTGAAAAAAACTATGTCTAAAAGATACTTCAAATTGAGTTAACTTTTAAAATAACCACAAAGTTCTTAAGCCCTGGCTGCAATAAACATGTGAAATTAAAATTATGGCGTACAGGAAACCCGTTTTACTGAAGCTTCTTTAAAGGCGGGCAAGATCTGTACCGTGACTTACATCAAAATTAACAATTTCATCTATTCACCATTGTTTAATTCGTAAAGATTAAAAGTATAATTATATTATACATGCAAATAAAATAAATTTCAGATCTAGATACATTACCAACTCGGGATTAAAATTCCTTAACCTAAAATTTATAACTCTCTTACCCATATTATAGGAGCCAAATTACACATTCAATAGACCTGATACTTAATTTACTTACTAATTTATCACTAATAGTTGAACAATTCCCTATTTACAGGAAAAGGCGCAGCAGGATATTTTGATCTATTTGCCTTTATTACCTGTCTTTCAGGGTTATTTCTAGAAGATTTTAATTGTCAGGTTAGTTGAACACAATACATATTTTGGCTTTTAACTCTGGAGCTTATCTTGTAGCTAAAATTTATGCTGTAATTAGATTATAAAATAAAGTTTCGAGCAAGGATTGAAGGCCCTAAAGCCTTAAGGCATACAGGCTGTTTTTCAGTGTTCTTCTCGAGATAAGAAAATTCTATCTAAGTCAGCTTTAGTTCGGAACAGATAGAAAAGATAATTCCCTAACGTTCGTTAGATAGAACTTTATATTTAAAGGTCCGATCCGGAAAACCTACCGAATATAGTTCCAGAAATAATATCAATAGAGGTAAATATAAGATAAAGGGAAGATACAAAATTTCTTTCCGGTTTCATGCCTGTAAGCTTTAAATTTACCTCTTTTAGGAAGTATTATCCCTATCTTGGTTGAAATCTGATTTTTACTCTTTTTGCATTTTAATCTTTACAAATTTCAATCTAAAGAGAGGAACTTCAAACAAATAAATTTGTAACATAAATTATTGCCTTAGCCTAAAATCTACAGGGTAGTTTTAGTCATCGGCTATATTTAAAATGATTATTCTAAGGGCTAATTTAAAAAATTAGTCATGATAATTCGTTTACAACCTCTTTACACAAAAATTTAAGTCTTTACGATAAAAGTCTCACAGATATCCACAAGAATTCATAACACAACATCAAGAAATTATTCACATATAAGGAGAATTTACATGCAAAATACAGATACTACAAAATACATTATTCACTCTAAAATTAACGCTGATGGGGTAATCGAACGTCCTGATATTGTCGGCGCAATTTTTGGCCAGACAGAAGGACTCCTGGGGGCAGACCTTGATTTGCGTGACCTGCAAAAAACAGGCAGGATTGGCAGGATCGAAGTAATGGTTACTGCTAAGGGAGGAAAAACTAAAGGAAATATCTTTGTCCCCTCAAGCCTTGATAAGGTTGAAACTTCTATTCTTGCCGCATCTCTTGAAACTATTGACAGGGTAGGGCCTTGCAGTGCAAAAATTGAGGTTTTCCAGGTAGAAGATGTCAGGGCCGTCAAACGTAAGAAAATCATTGAAAGGGCAAAACTTATTTTCACTAAAATGTTCGACGAAACAGTGCCCGAGTCTCAGGAACTTGCTGACGAAGTCAGGCAGTCCGTAAGAGTTGATGAACTTACTTATTATGGCAAATCCAGGATTCCGTGTGGACCGAATGTAACTAACTCTGATGCCATTATTATTGTTGAAGGCAGGGCTGATATCCTTAATTTACTTCGCTATGGAATAAAGAACACTATTTGTGTCGGCGGAACAAACATTCCTCCTGAAGTTGCCGAGCTTACTAAAAAGAAGACTGTAACGGCTTTTACAGACGGCGACCGCGGAGGAGAGCTTATTATACGTGAGTTGTTGCAGGTAGCAGACATTGATTATGTTGCCAGAGCGCCGGATGGAAAATGTGTTGAGGACCTTGTTCAGAAAGAAGTTATCCGAAGCTTGCGTAGAAAGGTTCCAGTAGAGCAAATTATTGAAAAGTATGGAATTCAGGAACGTGAAGTTGAAGAAGGAGCTTGCAGGCTGGAGAGAATTCCAAAAAGGAAGATAAGAGCACCTGAAGTTATCCCAAGAATTGCAGATAAAAAGTTACATAAACGTGTTAAAGTTCACAGGGTTTCTTCAAAATCAGATACGTATGAGGAAGAGCCTTTAGATGAACTGACAGAAGATACGCGTTCTGAGAAAGGATTTGAAAAACCTTTCGAGAAAGTTCAGGAAAATGTTTCCGAAAAAGTCTTTGAAAGAATTTCTGAAAAAAATCCTTTAATTACAGAACAGGCCGAGGCAAAAACTGTACTTTCAAAACCTTTAGTTTCTCCGAGAATAGCACCTGCAGCCAGAGTCCCCAGGGTGAAACCTCCAGTTGAAAAAGCAGCAGCTGTTAAAATCCCTGGAGGGGACGCTGTCAGAGTTTCCCCTGCACCCGCAAGAAAACCTTCTGTTTCCCCTGAAGCTGTCAGGTTCAGGTCTCATGCTGAAGCTTTGAAAGGAACATTAACTGCCAGAATTTTAGATCCTGAAGACAAAGTAATCGAAGAAATTGCAGTTCGGGATCTTGCTAATAGATTGAAAAACTATAAAAGTAACGTTCAGAGCGTAGTTTTTGATGGTGTTATCACCCAAAGACTTGTTGACATCGCTTCAAGCAACGCGATTAAGAACCTTGTAGGTGTGAAAATCGGAAACATAGCTAAAGTACCCGCTGATATGGAAGTTATGACATCTAACATGTTATAACGAGATTATCTCATTTTAGCTATCTTTTTTTTTATTTTCTTATTTTCAGGTAATAATATTCTCTTTTTCATTAATTCTTTTTTAATTTTTTCTTAATTTTCTCTTTTCCGAGTAATTTTTTACTTCGTTTTTCCATTTTTACTTTTTTTAATGATTTTCCACTCTTTTTTCTTAATTTTTAACTTTTAATTACGCTTTTTATTAAGGGATCATTTTTATTTAACAGAAGATTGTGTTACCTTCTTTCGATTCTCTACCTTCAGGCAACTTATATATTTCAATTGTTTCTGTAATTAAATTATTCCAAAATTATTATTTTAAAAACAAAATTTTCCTCATTTGCCTGCATAGTTAGCACAATTCACTATGATTTCACACTATGATACTAAAATTCACACTTTCTAGCATAATTCTTCATTATTTATCATAAACATTATATGTGAAAGTTTATCATAAGATACTAGGAAGTGCACTTCCGCGGGCAATTCTTTTATTCAATTCAAGATAATATTAATTTGATCTTGTAAAATTGTAGGTCTGTTCGCTATGCACAAGGAAGAGCTTATACAACTACACACATATATGGCCCAAATGAAGAGGTACTTTGAAAGACACGGGGTAACGCACGAATTCGATGACTATAAGGCTTTATCCATAAGCCCTGTACACATTCACCGGAGCAAGGCAGATCATAAGCGCGCAATTTTTATTTTAGGAGGCGAGCTTGCAAATCTCATGTCCCGGGACGACCCTATATTCGAGGAACCATCAGCTCAGATGAGGGAATCTCTCAATTCCGTCATAAAGCTTATGGGTAATAACTGATAGGGCCCCTGAATGTCCTAAGGAATTCGTTGTCTGAATATATTGGTTCTAGGTATTTTTGTTTTGAGATCAAAAGTCGGTATGGGTGCAAATGCATTTTCATTACCATACCGTCTTCTCCATCTGAATAATATTTTTTTTCAGTCCAGCACGGTATAAATCCAATGAACCTGTATAATTTTTGTGCTGCTATATTACTACTTCTTACTTCAAGTCGTGCATATTTAAGTCCGTTTGTGACAAAAATGTCACATATAGCACGGATCAATCCTGTACCTATTCCATGTCCACGATATTCTCTCTTAACCCCAACTGAGAAAATATGACCTTCGTTTTCTGCAGAACGATAGCCTACAATATACCCTACAGGCTCTCCATCATATTCTGCAACGAGGAACCCATCTCCCACCATTTCATAAAAACTCATGTATACAAGGGAGTCATGTTCTGAAAAGGCCTCTCTTTCAATTTCGACTATTGCTTCGAAGTCCTCAGGTACAAAACGCCTTATCATAGTATCTTATATATTCCTGCCATTTTATTATTTCTTCTGGCTCAAAATAACCGAACCTTGGATCGGTGATTTCAAATGTCTGTTAATGACTCAATTTTATAGAGTAGATGAATAAGTTAAGCTTGTTTTTCTAAGTATTGCGTTCTATTATTTATATTTCATTATTATAAATTATATAGCTCATTTGTCTTGATTAAAAACTCCAATAAGGCTATTTAATAATTTATGTCCCCATTACAGCAATTTTAGGGCTCTTTGAGTCAAATGAAAATTATTAAATTTTTTTAAACTTTTACCATTTTAATTTTAAGTTTATTTTTAAAGGTTCGATGTTTTGTGCCAGAAATTTAAGTAAGATATATTGGAATTTTAGTTTAGAGTTTTTTTATATGCCTGACATCGACGGCCACTCCCCTTGTCGATTTTATCATCTCGTTTCCACTCATAACTGCCCTGCCTACACAAAGCGCTTTTTCTCCAAGTACTATTATTTCGTCATTAGGCCTGATTTGGGGGTCTGCCCCGACTACACCCGGAGCAAGAATAGAACCACGCGGGACAAAGTCATCAATTTTTACTATATATTTTTCTTTTTCCAGAATTTTTTCTGCGCCTTCAAGAGAGAGAGCAATTATTCCATACTGGGGGATAAGAGTTGCAAGCTGTTTTTTTCCAGAAAAAAGCTGATATTTAGGGAATCGCCCTTTTACAGCAAGCTTTCCGGTTTCTTCGGAAAAAAGAGGGTTTGCAGCCTCTGCGAATTGATAACATGCAATTGCTTTCAGGGTAGCCTTTTTTTCGTCTTCTATATTCAGACTTTTTTTGCTGAAATTTTCTGATGCACAGAACGACTCAACTGTATTTTTAAGATTTGAGAGAGCTTCAATTGATACGGGATTACCCCTTGCAGTATACATAATTTCAATTCCAAGTTTGCTTGCAACTCTTTCACAAATTTCCCTGTATGCTCCCTCTACATGAGCAATTATAAGTTTATATTGGTATTTTAAAAGATAAGCCTCAAGGCAGCCGGAAACCCAGGCTTTTT